>CAXBSH010000059.1:0-21589 GCA_963977705.1 uncultured Planctomycetaceae bacterium | reverse complement strand
CGCTCTCCCAGCTGAGCTAATCCCCCGGGATGCAGGGCAGGGCCCTGTGCCGGGAACTTTAGTGGGGCGGGGCAGGGGTGTCAAGGCCTCTGATTCGGTTCCCGATGGCGAAAGCCGGCGAGTTCAAGGAACCGGGAATGACGGGTTTCGAAACTTGCCGAAATCCCATACGCTGAGGAAGATATGGGGTTGCGATCCCACTGTCTGACTTGTCAGTTTTCGTTCTCTGCCGGATGACGCCCATGAAGAAATGTCGCCGATGTACCAAAACGGCGTCCATTCACATCACGGAAATCCGCGAAGGCAAAGCCAGCGCTGTCCACCTGTGTGAATCCTGCGCACGTGAATACCTGGAAAAAGGTGCACCAGCCGACTCGTCAAACGGGCTGGAATCGGACGACGCCACCGCAGCCACAGAAACTCAGGCGGTCAAATCCGATCTTCCTCCCTGTCGCCATTGCGGAATTTCGTTCGAAGAATTCCGAGAACACGGGCGGTTTGGCTGCCCCCACGACTACACGCACTTCCAGAAAGAACTGCAACCGCTGCTGGAAAACATCCACGAGGATACTCAGCATGTCGGCAAGCAACCTCGAAGACTGCTGATAGGCACAGCCGATCAGACGCGTCTTGTGCAGCTTCGCAGCCTGCAGCGGGATGCGATCGAGGAAGAGGAGTATGAAACCGCAGCACAACTGCGGGATGAGATCGCAGCGCTCGAACTGCAACTGCGCCAATCCACTGGTCCTCGTAACTGACCCTTCACTGTACCGAAGTCCACGCTGCGTTTACACTTTCGCAATACTCTCATCCATGTTTGTTCAGCGGCCATTGCCGTAAGGATATTCTGTGCTGAATTCCGAGTCTGTTGACAACGATACATGGCTTTCGAAGCTGGCCACCACCAGTGGCGAATGGTTGCGCGGTGACGGCCCGGAGTCTGATATCGTCATTTCCAGTCGGGTCCGCCTGGCCCGCAATGTGGCTGGCTTCCCATTCGTGTCTCGGTCATCAGCCGATATCCGCCACCAGATTGTGCAACTGGTCCAGGAATCGCTCAGCGGGACGTCTCAGCCACCACGACGATTTGTCAACGTGGAAACTCTGAGTGCACTGGACTGTCAGTTTCTGATGGAGCGACAGTTGATCAGCCGCGAACTTGCGCGCAGCGACGGTCCTCGCGCTGTCGTCATAGCGGACGGTGAACGTCAAAGCGTGATGGTCAACGAAGAAGATCATCTCAGAATTCAGGTGCTGCACAGCGGTCTGGCTCTGGAGGAATGCTGGAAGGAATGCGATCAGCTGGATGACCAGATTGAAGCATCGATCCCCTGGTCTGTGCACCCTCAATTCGGCTATCTGACAGCCTGCCCGACCAATGCTGGAACCGGCATCAGAATCAGCGTAATGCTGCATCTGCCGGGTCTTCGGCTGAATCGAGACATTCAGAAGGTCAACAATACGGCACAAAAGCTGAGTCTTGCTGTCCGAGGCCTTTACGGGGAAGGCAGCCAGGCGCTGGGTGACTTCTACCAGCTTTCCAACCAGGTGACTCTGGGAATGTCCGAAGTCGATCTCCTGGGCCACGTTCAGCGAGTTGTGCTGCAGGTGATTTCGTGGGAACGAAAAGTCCGCGAGACATTGCTCAGAGATGGTCGCGGAAAACTTCACGACCAGGTTGCTCGCGCCTTTGGCACACTCACCAGTGCTCGCACCATCAGTTCCGAGGAGACGATGCATCTGCTGTCAATCGTGCGGATGGGTCTGCGGCTGGGACTGGTTTCCAACCTCGATGTTGGTGCCATCAACGAACTGTTCATACATACTCAGCCGGCGCACCTGCAGAAGCTGCAGGGTGAAGAGCTGGAGGCGGACCGTCGCAATGTGGCCCGCGCCAGCTATCTGCGTCAGCGTCTCGGGGCCTCATCCGTCAGTTGATTGCCAACCATGCTGAAGCTTGCCGACTATCGCTGGCCTGCGGAGTGGGAACCGCATGCCGCCACCTGGGCCGCGTGGCCAGTGAATCCCAACACGTGGCCAGGCATCTTTGAACGGATTCCACCGGCCTATGCGGAATTTGTGGCAGCCATGGCGGAATTTGAGCCGGTCAGAATACTGGCTGGTGGCGAGGGCACAGCGGCGACTGCAGCATCTCTGCTGGATGCGGCCTGCAACCGCCGCGGCAGTCGGTTTTCTCCGGAACTGCTGGACATCCCCGTCAATGACTCATGGTGTCGTGATCATGGTCCCATTTTTCTGAACGGTCGTGTGGGCTCACAAGCAGCCGGCACTCAAATCATTATTGACTGGGACTACAACGCGTGGGGCGGCAAGTATCCACCATGGAATCATGATCAATTAACGGCTGGCAGGATCGCACAGTTGCTGGGGGTGCGCAGCATTCGCCCGCATCTGACTCTGGAAGGTGGCGCCATCGAGGGTGATGGGCAGGGCACGATTATGACTACTGAGTCATGCCTGCTGAATCCCAATCGCAATCCCGGATTGAATCGCGAAATCATGACCGAGGTGCTGCAGGTCTGGCTGCAGGCAGAGCGTATTATCTGGCTGCCAGGAGGTGGAGTCGAAGGCGACGATACGGATGGTCACATCGACCAGTCGGCCCGGTTTGTGGACCCTGAACGCGTACTGGTTGCAGCACCTTACGCAGCAGATGCTCCGGAAGCCCCGGAACTGAGACAGAATATGGAGGCGGTGGCTGGTGCGATTGGCAGCACTGGACGACGTCTGCAGCCAATTCCTCTGCCCATGCCCGCACCAAAGTTTCAGGACGGTTCCCGCCTGCCTGCCTGTTACTGCAATTATGTTCTGGTGAATGGTGGCGTGGTGGTTCCAACATTTCGCGACGCAGCAGACGACAGGGCCCTGCAGATTCTGCAGGACTGTTATCCGGACCGCCGAGTGATTGGCGTGGATTGCCTTGACCTTGTCTGGGGTCTTGGCGCATTCCACTGTATGACTCAGCAACAGCCCGCGAATCTGTCTTAACTGCACCGCTGCAGGTGCAGAATCACAGATTCTTTGCCGGCTCTGCAGGTTCGGGAGGAGCTGCTCCGCGCCCCGGTGGTGGCAATGGCGGGCGATCCGGGCGAGCAGCATCAGGTGGTGGTGCTGGCGTGGGCAGTTCAACAGAGTTTCCGAGATCGACCAACAGTTTCAGTGGCATATCGAGCCGGGCTCGCCGAGGAGCAATGATGGCTTCCTGATCCGGAAAGAACATGCTCAAGCCACGATAGACGCGTTCAGCCAGTTCAATTTCGCCGCAGTCGATCGCGAGATCGGCCAGATCCATGCGTTTGTCGATGCTGGTTACGTCACTGCCGATGGCTTTAAGTGCCTCCAGCATTTTGACTCGTGTCGCCTGCAACTGCTCGACATTCTGTCGCGCCAGATCTGCCAGTTCCTGATTACCGACCATTTCGGCAATGCCCTGCAATGTCTGCATCCCATCAACATTCCGTGTTGCTCGCCGACAGGCGACGTAAACTTCAGCGAGCGCCTGCCTGGCCTTTTCCGCGTCTTTCCATGACAGCATGACTTTCCCCCACGTGCAGACGAGTTGGGGGTTCTCGCGGGCATCGCGACGAGCAGCATCAAGGGCAGCCACAGCCTCCTTGTTCTTCCCCTCGGCGATCAGCTTTTCTGCTTTGAAGCTGGCTGCTGCAATGGGGTTATCCAGTTGCTCAGCATACTTATCAGTCCCTTCGAACCGTCCAAGGCGAGTCATCGTACGGAGCAATTTGACGACCTTCAGCGAATTGGTCGGTTCGTTCGGATTGATATCGATCGACTTCTGAATATCGGCAACGGCTTTGTCGTATTCCCCAAGGTCAATGTAGATCTCTCCGCGCTGGTAGAGCGTGCGTCCGAGATCAAACTCCTTGTCAGCCAATGCGGTGAACTGGGCAATCGCTTCATCATAGGCCTGGATGGAATTCATCATCCCGGCCAGCGAGAAGCGGGCGAGGTCACCGACTTCCGGATCATCCACAATCTGCTTCAGAGAATCTGTAGCGTTCTGCAGTTGTCCGGCTGTTCCGTAGGCGCGGCCGAGGGCGAGGTAGGCGCGGGCTTTTACTGAGGGAGTGTCCACGGCCTGCTTGAGCAATGGAATGGCCTTCAGCGGCTTGGATTCACCAAGCTTGACGATGGCTTCGAGGTAGCGAACCTCCCCCTGCCGATCGGGAAACTGCCTGAGGGCCTCGAGCGATTTCAGCAGAGTTCTCAGGTCTGCATTTTCTGCGGCCTGATTGGCATCAGCCAGCAGTTGGGCCGGATCCTGCGGGACGGCAGACGATACGAGTGAAAGCCCGAGGGCAATTGCGAACAGTCCAATGCCTCCCCAGACCCACCAGGGCATGCCAGTAGCGACACGGGGAACAGCAGGGCGATTGCCGGAGCTTTTCGAAGACATAACGCGCACAGACCCCGAAACAGCAGAACAGAACTGGCTGGAAACGCAAACGGAGGCTGGACAACCTCCGTCTCACATACGACAGTGTGGACGTCGATATTTGAAGAATACCCGAAAAAAACGGCCTGTCCCGTGCAAATGGGTCCGCAGTCAGCGGTCCCGCTGAAAATTCCTGCACCCTCGACTTATGTCAACCGACCCTGCCAATCCAACTCGCCGTGACCTGCTGGCTGCATTTCGGTCGAGAGCAGCCGGAGTTCCGGAGGCATCGCAGTCGGTTGGAATGGGGGGGCAGAGCGCTGACCGTGCTGCCCCCATGGCCGGCACAACGCTCAGATTATCAGCTCGACTGATGGGGTGTGACTTCACAATTGTGCTGAATCCCGGCCCGGAGCAAGTGGAGTCAGCCGGCGAAGCTCTCGAGCGGATCGCGGCGATTGAGCGTTGGATGAGCCACTATCGCGCGGACAGCCAGTTGAGCATTCTGAATCAGACTGGCTGGCCCGGCCCGGTGTCACTTTCGGAAGAAATGTTCAGTTTTCTGCAATTCTGCGAGATTCAGAACCAGATTTCGAACGGTGCATTTGATGTCGCCAGCGGGGCCCTTTCGGGACTCTGGAAACGATCTCGTGCAGCCGGACGACTTCCGGAAACTGCGGAAATTGAAGCGGCTCGAGAGTTGGCGGGACAGCATTTGGTGCGAATCGACGCGGCAGGTCGGCAGCTGCAGTTTTTGGCAGCGGGAGTACAGTTGGATCCGGGTGCGGTGGGAAAAGGCTGGGGTCTGGACGATGCGGCCGAATGGCTGAAGACTCGTTCAGTACCTATCAACGATTTCCTTTTGTCAGGGGGACACAGCAGTATTGTGGCCGCTGGCCAGCACAACAGGGCAGGGGGCTGGCCGGTGGGTTTGGGAAATCCGTTGTTTACGGAGAAGCGGGTTGCAACGATTCTGCTGAAAGATCAGGCCATGGGCACCAGCGGATCGAACATCCAGTTTTTCCGCCACGCGGGTCGACGATACGGGCATTTGCTGGATCCGCGTTCAGGCTGGCCGGCGGAGGGGATGCTGTCAGCGACCGTTCTGGCCGATTCTGCAGCGGTTGCGGATGCACTTTCCACGGCGTTTTTTGTACTGGGAGTGGAAAAGGCGGTTGAATGTTGTCGGCAGATTCCGGACATTGCAGCGATACTGGTACCGTATCCCGATCGAGGAACTCGTCTCAGGCCGGTGGTATTGGGAAATCTGTCGGATCGTCTGTGGTGGGATGCTGATCAGGCCGAGGTACAGTACATTTGATTTGGTCGGTCGAAAGCGGTTCAGGGTCCGGGGTTCCAGAAATCCCTGATTTCAAGAGCTGATTTGTCTTTGCTGGCAGCGTTTGCGGGAGTTCATTTTCAGTGGCAGATGTTCGCAACTATTCGGGTGCTGCCGTGATCTTTCTGGTAGTGCTGCGGCTGGGAATCGGCTGGCAGTTGCTCTACGAAGGTCTGTGGAAGATCAACACCCAAAGCACTCCGACCCCATGGTCAGCCGAGGGCTACCTGAAGAATGCTCAGGGGCCGATGCGTGATGTCTTTCGAACGATGGCTGGCGATCCGGATGACAAGGGCTGGCTTGATGTCGATCTTGTCGGAGCTCGGTGGGACTCGTGGAAGCAGCGATTCAGCAAGCATTACGGTCTGAATGACTCCCAACTGGGCTCGTTGACTCGTTTGATCGACGGATCGAGCGAGTATGCTGCGCAGTTGGATGCGCTGCCTGCTGGTGTGGATTTCAAAGCGGCGGGTCAGGACAAGGTGATTCGCTTTGATGCTGCCCGGAAGCTGCTGTTGATTGATGGCAAGCGACACATGGTGCCGGCAGAAAAAACGGCCCTTGAGGCTCAGATTGAGGGACAGACAGGTCCTGAGTATGACGCTTACCGAGCGGCTCTGGCCGCCGCATATGCTCGTTCCAGTCGCCTGTCTTACAAAGAGCGTGCTCGAGCGCACCTGATGGGTAATCCGGATAATGCGGGACTGATAGATGGACGTATCAGTCAGATCGAGTTGTATAACCGGATGCTGGATCGTTATCAGGAGAAACTGGCATCGGCGGACCTGCCGTACCAGTTTGAGCACCTGAATCGGACATGGTCGGATACTCGCCAGAAGGCGTCGGAGCTGGCTGGTCCGGTGATGGCGATGGATCGCGAGTTGCAGGACGAGGCATTGGATCTTCTGTCAGTCGATCAATTGAAGCGTGGACCGCTGTCGGATCCGGTAAGTGTTTTAAAGGTGGTTGACCTGCTGACGATCACTGGTCTGGCGGGTCTGGGCCTGTTGCTGATCAGCGGGTTATTCACTCGATTTGCTGCGTTCTCGGCTGCCATGATGATCTTTGGTTTCTACCTCGCGATGCCTCCGCTTCCCGGGGTGCCCGAAGCGCCTGGTCCGGAGCACAGTTTCATTGTGAACAAGAATCTGATTGAGGTCATGGCGTTACTTG
Source organism: uncultured Planctomycetaceae bacterium (assembly GCA_963977705.1). Classification (GTDB taxonomy): domain Bacteria; phylum Planctomycetota; class Planctomycetia; order Planctomycetales; family Planctomycetaceae; genus SXXK01. The sequence continues at coordinate 14,663 of CAXBSH010000059.1, read as the reverse complement.
CTCTGGCCTGTATCCCTTCGGGGATGTGGTTCGGGCTGGACAGTGTGCTGGCGACGTTTCGTCTGCGACGTGCAACGCTGAAGGGGGCGCGCTGAGGCAACAGGCTGAGGCGCTGACAGGTTAACACAGAGTTTTTCAGTGACAGTACAATCCGTCTCGGCTTTGACGTGTCGGGGCGAGGACTTTCTGGAGCGACTGCGATGGACATTACGCCGGAACAGAATGAGATTGGTAAGGACAACTTCAACGAAGCGGTCGGGTTTTCGCGTCGTGCGCTGCTGAAGACAGCGGCCGCCGGCGGTGCGGGACTTGGTGCTTTGTACTTCAACTATGAGAAGCTGAACGGGGCTCCTGTCCGAACAGCCTTCATTGGTTGTGGTGACGAGGCCAACGTGCTGATCACGGAGCATCCTTCGGATTACATGCAGATTGTGGCGATTGCCGATCCGCGTCCGGCGAACATTGAACGCACGTTCAAGGGCAGTCACCCGGAGGTTCGAATTGGCCTGAACAAGAAGCTGGGTCAGGCGAAGGCTGCCGAGATCAAGGTTTATCCGGATCATGAAGCGCTGTTGAAGGACAAGGACGCGCTGGGGCTGGAGATGGTGGTCATCGCCGTTCCGCTCAGCCAGCATGCTCCGATTGCCCTGGCCTGTATGGAAGCGGGCCTGCACGTGCTGACAGAAAAACTGATGGCGCACAACGTCACCGAATGCAAGCAGATGATTCGGACGGCGGAAAAGAAGGGGCTGCTGCTGGCGGTTGGTCATCAGCGGCACTACAGCGTGCTGTACGACAATGCCAACTCGCTGATTCGTCAGGGGCTGCTGGGCGACATCAAGTTCATTCGTGCTCAGTGGCATCGCAACAACAGTTTTCCGGGCAGTGACAGTTGGAAGAAGTGGGATCGCGGTACTGAAGCAAAGAAGGACCGCGAGCATCTTCTGAAGCTGGAGAAGGAAGGGCGTCTAAAGGCTCTGGGTTACGAAAGTGCTCGTCAGCTGGTTGACTGGCGTCTGTATAACAAGACGGGTGGTGGCCTGATGGCCGAGTTGGGCAGTCATCAGATGGATGCCGCCAGTATTTTTCTGGGCAAGGTACATCCACTGGCGGTGCAGGGGTATGGCCAGAAAAACTTCTACGGTGTGAAGGGTGTGGGGCCAAAGGAGAACTGGGACGACGATCGCGATATCGCCGACCACATCTATGTTACATTTGAATTCCCCGGCCCACAGCACAAGCAGGATCAGAATGACATCGCGATTGTGACGTATTCATCGATCAACACGAACCGTCTCGAGTTTTACGGTGAGACGGTCTTTGGCAGTCGTGGCACACTGATCATGAAGGAAGAGAAAGAGGCAATGCTGTACAAGGAGCAAAGCCCAGGCAGTGGCGGTGGCCTTGAGCAGCGTCTGTGGGTACTTGACAGTTCTTCCGGAGGTGGACCAGTTCTGGATTCCTACAACACATCAGCTCCTTCGGCGGGCGCAGCGATGGCCAAAGGTGCCGTCGGCGACAAAGTCAGTCGTGGCTATCGTGAAGAGATGGAGCACTTCTGTTACTGCGTAAGAAATGGCAAGGGTTGGCAGGAGCTGCGCTGCAATGGTCGGGTAGCGATGGCTGACGCCATCATGGCGCTCACCGCAAATCTTGCCATGAAGACTCGCAAACGCATTGAGTTCCGCGAGGAATGGTTTGATGCCGACCATGATGCGGCACCGGAGACAGATGCTCAGGTGACAGGCTGAGTACCTGAGTCGCTGACCGACCGCCGGAGACAGCGATTTGCAGCAGCCGATGGCAGATATTCAGAAACACGCAGCCCGGTGCCCCACTGTTGGGGCACCGGGCTGTGCTGTTTTCCCGGGGCGGTCCACGTCCAGCATGTTGAGGGCTGACTCAACGACCGCTGCTGGATTCTGCTCGAACCTTGTCGAGTAATTTCTGAAGTTCGATAACGCGAGTCGGTTGGCTGTCTGCCAGATTCTGCGTTTCGCCGGGGTCAGCCGCGAGGTCATATAACTGAGGCTTCCCGAGGTTACCGGTTTCGATGTTGACCTGTCGATTGAGGGCCGGTCCTTTTGATGATTCAATCAGTTTCCAGCGTCCCTGACGCACTGAAAGTGTACCAGCCTGCTGCACAAGGTGTTCACGCCCGTGACGATCTTCCAGAAGCAGTGCGGGCAACAGATTTCGGCTGTCGGGACCACACCCCTGCGGCAATGATTCGCCGGTCAGGGCTGCGAAAGTCGCAAGAAAATCCACCTGACAGATCAGCGCATCCGAGGTAGAGCGTGGTGGGATGCGGGCTGGCCAGCGAACCAGCATGGGAACTCTTGTACCACCTTCGAAGGCACTGTATTTGCCACCGCGGAACGGGCCAGAGGGGCGGTGCTTTCCATTGCGTTCAGCTGCTTCATCCCTGTAGCCATCATTCAGCACGGGTCCATTGTCGCTGGTCAGGATGACCAGCGTATTGCGAGACAGTTGGTGCTGTTCCAGAGTCTTGAGAAGCTGCCCCACAGACCAGTCCAGTTGTTCGAGCACATCACCTCGCGCCCCCAGTGCTGAACGACCGGCAAATCGTGGATGAGGAACTCGCGGCACATGCACATCATGCGTACTGAAGAACAGGAAAAAGGGCTGCCGGTGATGACTGGACACGTGCTGTTCGATGAATTTCTGTGCCCGAGCAGTCAGAACATCCGCCATATCCTCATCCACCCAGCGTGCTTTGTGTCCACCGGTCATGAACCCAATTCGGCTGATCCCGTTCACAATGGTGGCATTATGACCGTGTTCCCACTGCAGTTTCAGCAGTTCCGGGTTCTGCAGCCCTGTCGGTTCCGTTCCGATGGGTCCCGAGAAACTGACCTGAATGGGGTCTGCGGGATCAAGTCCGACAACCTGTCGTCCCTCGACATAAACGCAGGGCACTCGATCCCCTGTTGCCGGGATAATGAAGCTTTCATCAAACCCCAGATCCAGTGGTGCGGGCGAGATTGGTCGATTCCAGTCGAGGTCAGCAGTTCCAAGTCCAAGGTGCCACTTTCCGACAACGGCCGAACGATAGCCTGCGCGGCGCAGAATCGAGGCCAGTGTCACTCGGTCCGCTGCAATGATTGACGCAGCATCTCCAGTGGCGATCCCCGTACCTTTCCTCCGCCAGGCATATTCGCCTGTCAGCAGCGCGTAGCGGGAGGGTGTGCAGGTGGCTGCCGCACTGTGGCCGTCTGTGAATCGACAACCTTCATCAGCAAGTCGGTCGATATTGGGAGTCGAGACGGCGGCCCCGCCTGTGCAGCCCAGGTCTCCATATCCCAGATCATCGACATAAATCAGGACGATGTTGGGTTGTTCAGCAGCAGGCAGGACGTCGCACAGGATCAGACTCAGCAGCGACTGTACCAGACATATTGACCAGAAGCTGCGCAGCATTTCAGAACCACGATTGCGGGGACGAGGGAGCGGGGACAGGCCGTTGGAACACTGGGGGCCGGGCGGACCTGCAGCGATCATGACGGTATCTGAAAAACGATCAGTTTTTGGGTCGTGGTGTCCCGGCGGCAGCCGGGGCTGCGGGCGTGCCCACTGCGGGTGCGGCAGGTGCTGCGGGCGCATCACCTGCGGCTGGCTGAGCATCAGCCGGGGGCTTCAGGGATTCCAGCCTTTTCCCCTGCACGAGTGCATCCACAGCGAGATCCAGATTCCGGCTCGTAATGCCTCCTTCAACGATCCCTTCCTTGTTTACAAGGAACATGGTTGGTACGGAGACGATACCGAAGCCGAAATCACCGGGCTGCGTACCAGCCTGCTGGGGTGTTTCGCGCAGGTTCTGCCAGCGTATGGAATTCTGCCCCAACCACGAAGTAGCGGCTGCAGCATCAGGATCCATATTGATACCTACAATCTCAAAGCCACTCTTCTGATGTTTCGCATACACGGTCTTCAGGGTTTCCGCATCGGCGAGGAATGGTTGTGCATAAGACGCCCAGAACACGACCAGTACGACCTTGCCACGGTACTGATCGATGTTCAGGGGCTGTCCCTGCAGGGTCCGCCCGGCCAATTGCAGCGGGTTGCCGGTCAGGCTCAGGCGCCGCAGGGCTCCGGCGGCTTTGACCCCACCTTCTGTTTTTGAATAGTTGCGGGCAAGCTGTCCGTACCATGCTTTGGCATCATCAATTCGTCCCATCAGTTCATAACTGATGGCCAGTTGGACGACGGCATCCGGTGCATCTTCTGAGCCGGGCCACTGTTTGGCGAAGTTTTCGAGCTGCTCAAACCACCATGCCTGAGTCGCTTCGCGGGACTTACGGGCGGCAGCTTCGTCAGCTGCCTTATCGTCGTCCTTCAGTCGTACGGCATACTCGGCCATCAGGCGACGGTAGTAGACATAACCCAGGAGTTTCTGGTTCGCCTTGACGGCAGTTTCAAGCTGCTGCAGTCGCACCAGTCCATCCGGATACAACCCGGACTGAGCAGCCGTGGAAAGGCTGTCCGTCATCTGCTGAATCCACTGCAGTCGTTCGTCTTCGGAGCGTGACAGTGCAGCCAGTTTTTCCGACAGGTTAGCGCGAGCAACGTTATAGTCCACGAGGGTTTTAGCGGCGGCGTCGGGAGCCGGACTGTTTTCGTCAAGCTTCTGGAGGTCTGCGAGGGCCTTCTGCATTTCCGGAGTCATTTCAGTGGCTGGACCGGCAGAAGTTCCGCTCTCGCCGGACTGCATCAGAATGCCTCCCATGACGACCACTGCCTGTCCGTTAGTGTCCAGTGGAGTCGGCACGCTGATCAGTTTCCAGACTTCGCCTACCTGAACCATTTCGCCAATTGAAATCAGATCCAGTTTTTCGCCGTTCTGAACGTATGCCATAGCATTTTCGTAGACAGTCAGATCGCGGGCGGCGCCGCTCTGTTCTGCCATGACGAGGCCGGGCGGTGGTGGATCAAAGCGTACCCAGACCGAGCGGGTATTGAGCACTTTGGTATTGGCAACAGCGGTCTGAGCTTTTTTGGGCAAATCTGCCGTGGCATCCTGCAGCTGCTTTGCAATTGCAGCCGGTACTTTCAGGGCCTGAATGTCGGCTTCATTGAGCATCACTGTGGACAGCATTTTGAGGTCGCCGGCGACCAGGGCTTCAACAGCAACGCGGGCCGCTTCCTGAGCCGAAATGACTCGCCACGAATCGATGCGTCCATCTTCATCGACATCAGCTCCCCAACGAGTTCCACCCCAGTTCATCCAGCGAAACTGATCGGGGCGAATGTTTTTGCGTGCCTTATGATCGCCGTTTGTGTCGATCTCGCGGTAGACCTCCAGTCCCAGCCGATAGTAGCGAAACATATCCGGGGGGCCGTCACCGTTTGAATCAGTGAATCGCCGCAGTGGCTCGTTGGCCGGGCCATAGATCACGTAGCTGTTCTTTTCCTGAACCAGCCGGCATTTGGCAAACTCTTCCGGCTTCGGGGTGTCATATTCCACGCCCTTCTGCAGCGGGACGTACTGTTTCAGCAGCTGTTCGGCCGTAAGTTTCGCCTGCTGAGCCTTGATTTGTTCAGAGTTCAGGAGAACTGCAGCCAGCAGTGTCGCCCCCAGCACAAATTCCCGACGCAGCAGCCCGCGATACGCGTGGCGACTTTCCACCTGACACATCCCTGCGACTCCATCCAGTGACCGAAAAATCCGTGTTGCTCCGGCAACTCCTGCCGGAGTTTAGCGAAACAGCGAAGGTGAAGTCACCCCCATTTTCGCGGGGATTTGTGGCCTTGGGAGCGGATTTTCAGTCCCCAGCACTCTCAGAGACGATCGTCTGATCGAAATTCTGCTGTGCTGGACGTCGTTCTCCGGCACCGCTGCCAGCGATTCCCTCATTAGCCTGATCGGCCAGTGTGCGGCTGACGCGACCAGTGCTGGACCCCAGTTGCCCCCGTTCGTATCGGCCCCACCATGCGTCACCGTCATCCACAGTCCAGCGTCCATATTCCGGGCATTTTCTGAGCAGGCCGGCGACATCACGAGCAGTCTGTGGTCGGTTGGCAGGATTCTTCTCAAGACAGGCCAGAACCGCTGTTTCCAGTTCTGCAGACACTGGACGTCCAAGTCTCTGCGAGGGGGCGATGGGGGCATCCATCACGTGCATGCGAAGCAGATCCACCAGATTACTGGACACGAAGGGTGGATGTCCTGTCAGCAGGAAGTAGGCGGTCGCACCGACCGCGTAGATGTCACTGCGAGCGTCAACGAGAGCCGGGGCATTAATACCTTCAGGCGAAATGTACAGTGGCGTTCCGGTGAGCGAGTTGGCAGCCGTCATGCCCGCCTGCTTCTTCTCATCAATCGCCTTGACCAGTCCGAAGTCGAGGACCTTGATGACATCGGACAGGCCTCCTCGACGATTCAGCATGATATTGGCCGGCTTGATATCACGGTGAACCAGTCCTTTGCTGTGAGCTTCGTAGAGCGAACCACAGATCTGCAGCAGCAAATGGATCACTCGGGCCTCTGGCTGTGGTCCTGCCTGGTTCACGAGGGTTTCCAGATTGATGCCATCAAGGAATTCCATGGCGTAGTAGAACACACCTTCCGGAGTGCGTCCGTAATCATAGATGGCAATGGTGTTGGGATTATTCAGCTGGCAGGTAATCTGTACTTCACGTTCGAAGCGGGCAATTGAACCGGGATTGATCTTTTCCACATCCAGCAGTTTGATTGCGGTTGGACGACGGAGCATGGCATGGCGTCCCTTGTAGACAACGCCCATTGCTCCCTGCCCGAGTTTTTCCACCAGTTCGTACTGTCCGACCTGCTTCGCAGCCACAGCAGCCTTGCGAGCTTCTCGCTGCAGCCGCGATACAATGATGGTGAAGATGAAAATGGCGACGGAGCTGAGTACCAGCAGTCCGAACATGACCTGGAAGGTGCGCTGCAGGATCGTGAGCGGCAGATAAGCCTCGGCGTGATCAATTTCCGTAGCTACGCCGATTTCGTAGCGAGTGAGCCACTTCCATGCTCCAACAACAGACACTCCGCGATAGTCAGGGTATCCATCGAGGTCATAGGCAGCTGACCCGTCAAGCGCCTTCTGAACCATCAGCGTGAGCGGCATATCTCTGCGCAGCGTCTTCGGTCGATAGCCGGTGACCATATCTCCACCGGGATTGCTCAGCTGAATCGTCAGGAGCGATGCACCATCAGCATCCTGAGGGATCAGTCCCAGCAGTTTCAGATCATCATCAAAGCGACTGTTGGAGATCATCAATCCGGAGCGATTGAAAGCATAGGTCTCACCGGATTCTCCCAGTCGTCCCAGCTGCAGAATTTCGGTGAATTCCTCCTCAGGGCGAATCTGCAGACACAACGCTCCAATCACCTGAAAGTTCTCATCACGCACCGGCGAGGCGGCAAACATCACAGGCACTTGTGTGGTCATGCGACCGCTGGCCGATTTGAGCTGAAAATTGCTGCGGAATGGTGCTGAGACGATGCTGGTCCCGTCCATGGCTTTCGTCAGAAAATCATCAAACTCAGGGACCTCTTCCTGCCCTACCAGTTCCTGTGAAGAACTTGCCAGAATCGTCTTTTTGCGATCCGCGAGGATGTAGCCCGAATAGCGATGGGAGCTCATGATCGGATTCAGATGTCGTTCCAGTCGCTTATGGGCCTCTTCCGGTGTCAGTGGAGGATTCCCCTGAGGCAGGATTTTTGAGGCTTCCTGAGGATTGATCAGCACCTGAGTGATCTGACGAACTTCGGTGCTGTTCGCCACGGACTGCACATTGGACTCCTGCACCTGAAACCATGTCTCAAGCATGGCCACTTCCACGTCCAGCAATGTCTGCAGACCAGACCGCAGATTGTCCCGCATCGTGGATTCAATGGCCGAACGCACGAGGTATCCGACACCTGCGAGGACGACTACCGCGATAATGGGCCAGATCCAGAGATTTCGCCGCAGGAACACATGGGTGGAGTGAAATGATGCGGAAAGTGACGACTTGGCCCACGTCATATTCGCGGCCTGTCGCGACTGATGGACCGACTGATCAACCGGAGTTTTGCGGAAAAAGTTGAAAATGCTCACGAAGTAATTCCTGAAGCAGAGGCCGGACTGCAAAGGCCGACAGGAGGCTGCCTACCGCCTGAACATGCGCGCAGACGGGCAGCCTAACTTAGGTCGTCGATAAGGCCGGCTGCCTGTTCCCGAGCCGCACGGCTGTCGTTTCAAAGAAAAAAGTCCACGGCAACGGCAAAATCGGAATGACCAGCTTTGTCGGTAAACAGCAGCAATCGCTGCCTGCGGTCGGAAGACTGGTGTCGGATTCTGCCGCAGCGCGACGCAGTCGAACCTTATCGAGTGTGCGGACTGTGTCGATTCTGCAGATTTCATGTCCCGACCGACATGGTCGAAGGACGAAGACTTTTGCAGAAGGGTGTTTTTCTCAGCAGCACGCAGCCGAGTCAAAACCGCCCGTTCCTGCTCTCAGAATCGCAGGTCGGCCAGACCGATCAACCGAACTCCGGCTCTTACGCCGGAAAGGCACATGCCGCGAGGGGACGCAACAGGAATCCTGGAATGAGCCCGTCAGAGTCTTCTGACGGGCTTTTTCTTTGTCCGGCGGCAATACAACCTGGCGTTTTACAGAACGCCTCGGATTCGCTGCAGCGCTTCCTGCACATTGGCAAGGCTGTTGAAAGCACTCAGACGGAAATATCCTTCTCCGGCGGCTCCGAATCCGCTGCCTGGCGTGCCAACCACATTGGCTTTCGAGAGCAGCAGGTCGAAGAATTCCCAGCTGCCCATTCCGGCTGGCGTTCGCACCCAGACATAAGGTGCGTTGACACCGCCGAAAACCGTGAGTCCCGCCGCGGTGAGACCTTCTCGCAGCAGCCGCGCGTTATTCATATAGAATTCAATCAGCCCGCGCATTTCTGCGCGACCTTCCGGTGTGTAGGCTGCGGCGGCTCCCTTCTGTACGACGTACGAAGCACCATTGAATTTCGTTGACTGACGACGATTCCACAGCTGATGAATGGAGACCGGCTGGCCCCCCGGATCCGTACCCATCAATTGTTTCGGCACTACAGTCAAAGCACAGCGAATACCCGTAAAGCCGATGCTTTTGCTGAAGCTGCGAAATTCTATTGCAACGTCCTTTGCACCCTCAATTTCGAAGATGCTGTGCGGAATCGATGGATCGGAAATGAACGCTTCGTACGCCGCATCAAACAGAATCAATGCACCGCTGGCCTTCGCATACTGTACCCAGCGTGTCAGAGTTTCGCGGGAGGCCACTGTACCGGTTGGATTGTTCGGATAACACAGATAGATCAGGTCCACAGGCTCTGTTGGCAGCTCAGGCACAAAGCCGTTTGACTCATTTCCGACAAGGTATACCAGCCCACCGAATCGCCCGGATTCGTCAGCCGGACCGGTATGCCCGGCCATCACATTGGTATCCACGTACACCGGATATACCGGGTCGGAAATAGCAATCCGATTGTTGCTGCCGAAGATATCGAGGATGTTCCCCGTATCGCATTTGGAACCGTCACTGATAAAAATCTCGTCTGACGAGATATCGACCCCGCGCGATCTGAAATCGTGTTCGGCCACTGCATCGCGCAGGAACGCATAGCCCTGTTCCGGACCATAGCCCTTGAAACTGGGGCGTTGAGCCATTTCGTCAACGGCTTCATGCATGGCCCTGACAATGGATGGGGTCAGCGGTTCGGTGACATCCCCGATTCCCATGCGAATGATGCGGGCCTGCGGATTCGCCTGCGCGAAGGCATTCACTCGTCGAGCAATTTCCGGGAACAGATACCCCGCACGCAGTTTCAGATAATGATGATTGATGTGGACCATATGTCGAATCAGTCAGCGCCTGTAAAAGTCATTGTTGTTATCCGAGCAGGGGTGCCCGGTTGCCTGCACACTCGTGTGCCGATACGCAGCATATCGCACAGACATGGGGATGCAATCCAGCCACACCGGGCCACCGCGACTCAGAATCTGCACCAAAAACCAGAGGCCTTTGGAGTGGGCACTTCGGAAGTTTTCCGGTGCAAAAACCCGGTATTCTGAATGGCCGGCCCAGGCAGGAATCACTGCGGGGACAAAAGACGGCTTGAGGCATCAAGCCGACTTCCCCCCGGTTGCAAAAACCCGGTGTATTTCAACTGGTGGGTCACCGACCCGAGCGATAGCCCAGCCTGTGGTTTTGACCGTGGCGTCAGAATTGCCCAAGGATGGGCACAACCTCTGTCTGCAGTGGTCCCCCAGTCACACGGACACCTCCCGCACGCTCGATGTACACGTTGATCTCACTGCGAACACCGAATTCAGGCAGATAGATTCCCGGCTCGATAGTGAACAGCGTCCCGGGCAGGATCCGTCGCGTGTCGCAGGTTTCCAGATTATCCATATGGGTCCCGTTGCCATGCACTTCCTGAGCCAGATTGTGGCCCGTGCGATGACAGAAGTACTGACCGTACCCCGCCTGCTCGATGACCATGCGGACAGCATCATCAACTTCCCCGCCAGTGACGGGGCGTCCGGCCGCGAACGCAGCCTGCACACACGCAACTCCGGCGTCACGCGCGGCGGCTACGACCCTGAAGACCTTCGTAAAATGCTCTGGAACGGTAACAGAGACACAGCCGGTGCGGGTCAGGTCACTGTAGCAGGAGCCCGGCGTCTTCAGGCGAGCCCACAGGTCCACCAGCACAAAATCTCCTTCGCGAATGGTGGTTTCTGTGCCGGAACCTGTGGAATAGTGTGGGTTGCCTCCGTTACCGTTGACTCCGACAATCGGAGGGCTGTAGGTGGTTGCCCCGTGCTCTTCGAAGTGCTTCAGGATTTCGTCGCAGACTTCCTGTTCCTGGACAGCCCCCTGCGACCGGATGCGAGTTGCGATGAAGGCCCATGCGCGAGCAAAAGCTGAATCTGTGATGTCCGACGCGCGCAGATGACTTTCAAGTTGTTCAGGGCTGAGTACGGATTCGAACAGCGAAATCAGATCTCCGGATGACACCACATCGCAACCGCACGACCGCACCAACTCGACGGTGCCTGCATCAACCCGGGAAATGTAGGGATTTCCGTTCCGCGGGGAGTACTCCATCGCTACCGTTCGACAGCCTGACACCAGAGAAGCGACTGCCGCTTCAAGTTCCTGCCAGCGAAGATAGATCGTTCGCTCGCCGGGGAGGTGATCAAGAACATCTGTCTCGATGCGATGTACCAGTTTGCGTGGTGGACCTTCAGCTGGAATGAAGTAGAAATAACGTCGCGAGCCGTGGAAGCCAGCCGGCATTTTCAGGATCCGCTGAGCAAGGATATTGGATCCGCGAAAGTCATACAGCAGCCAGCCGTCGAACCCGAACTGGCGCAACGCAGCCTGAATTTCACTCAAGTTAAACATTACGTCTGCTTCCTTAAACTACTGATGAACCGGAATCTCCGGGATTGGTCGTCTGCGAAGCCACCTGACTGCGCTGATCCCGGAGGATCTGACGTCGATCCAGTGCCATGGCGAGGATCGAGAGTACAATAATCGCCACAAACTCCAGCACCAGCAGAGTATTTCCGTAGCGGTTCAACACTTGCGCCAGAGGAGCCCGTTCGTCACCAAACAGGACGGCAATCAGTGCCAGAATGGTGATAACGAAGACGCTGGTGGCCGGCACCACCAGTCTGAAGAACAATGTTGGTTTTGCACCAGGTCCACGCATGTCCGCTCTCACAGCCATCGAAGAATCCACACCGACTTGTCAGAGGAGTATGACCCGGTCATCCATTCGTTGCCAGGGATCGACCCGATTTTGCTGACTCTTCGGAAACCCTGAAAATCGGTCTTTTTTTGTCTCGTCGGTCCGTTTTTGCAGTATCCTGCCAGCTTAGGGCGTGCTGCAGGCCCTTGCCCGGCAGCAATTCTTTGCGTTTTGAACAGGTTTTACACGGCTCACAGCATGAAAACCGGACTCCAGCAGGGAATCACTGCCGATCTGACGTGGATTGTGGATGCCTCCATGGTCATCACGCTTGGTGGTGACGCACGGGCGACAGTGTTTTCCACTCCCAACATGATTCTGCTGATGGAACGTGCTGCTCGAGAAGCACTGCGGCCGTTTCTTGAGCCCGGTGAAGAATCGGTGGGGGTCGATGTGAATATTCGCCACCTTGCCGGAACTGGCATGGGTGACACCGTGGTGGGCACGGCTGTGGTTACGGCAGTCGAAGGTCGCCGGATCCACTTTCAGGTGGAATGCCGCGCCGGTACACGATTGCTGGGGCAGGGCACTCACGTTCGCGCAGTGGTTCCGACGGCAAAAATCATTGAAAACCTGAATTCCCTGACTCCCAATGCATCAGCCATGAATCTGTCGGCCAGTGCAGCAGACCTGCCTGCTCTCAGTACTCTGCAGGTTACAGTCCGTGACCGGATTGCTCATGTTGTTCTGAACCGTCCGAGTGCGTTGAATGCTGTGGATGTCCGCATGACGGGGGAACTGGAACAGCTGGTGTCGTGGCTGGCCGGCCATGCTCAGCAGGTGCGAGCGGTTCTGATCAGTGGTGCCGGACGAGCGTTTTGTGCCGGCGACGATGTTCGCGAGCTGCCTGCGATTCCGATTGAACAGGCCCGTGCTCTCAGCCTGCGTCAGGCCCAGCTGTACCTCGCCTTCGAACGATTGCCTCAAACAATCATCGCCCTTGTGAACGGTGATGCCTTTGGCGGAGGGTGTGTGCTGGCCTGTGCGGCCGACCTGCGTCTGGCATGTCATTCTGCACGCTTCGCGATGCCCGAAATTCGCCTCGGCTGGCCTCCGGGGTACGGACTGGCACAACTGACTGCGCTCGTGGGCAAATCCCGCGCACTGCAGCTGTGCCTTACCGGTGACCCGATCAGCTCCAGTCAGGCGCTGGACTGGGGACTGATCAACGAACTGGTCCCCGCTGGTCAGTTGCTGGCTCGAGGCCGACAACTTTGTGACCGCCTGCTGCAATTGCCGGCCGAGGCCTTGAGGGCAACAAAGCAGTTGATTCATCTTGATGAAGGAAGTCAGCCGAAGGTGGCACATCGAGCCGATACCGAAGCTTATATCCGCTGCCTGCAGCGTCCGGATGCCATCGAGGGCCTGAACGCATTCGCAGAAAAACGTCCGCCGAAATTTACTGAACCGTGAATTGAGTCGGCCAACCGGGTGCGGGGTTAGTTGCCGTGCCTGCGCAGCGACCAATAGTTCGCAGTCGACGACGAAATGATCCGACCGCCCGCCACTGAGACGGTTTCGCACAACACACGACGCGCAGGTCGTCTGCCTGCACCCAGTACACCGCGTGCTGCCGGAAAGCATGTCCAAGGCGACAGCACAACCCCAGCTCGAGGGCCACGGTCCAGCCGGGTTCGGCATGACCGCTATCCGGCGAGTAGCCGGTAATCCGAATCGGCTGCAGCCCACAGCCGAGCAGCCAGTTGAATAAGCGCTGATCACACAGCTGATTGACGGAGTCTGGCCAGCGACTGCCGGTTGTCTGGCAGGCCGTAATGATTGCGAAGCAGGCGGGCCATGGCGGACATTGGCTGTCAACCCGAAACAAAGTCCGGAAGTATTCCGAGGGAAATTCGTGATTTCCGCTCATTAATCAGCCTCCTTTTGGCTGAAACGCGGCTGTTTTGCTCCCGCTGAGCCGTGATCGGGCGTTTGTCAGTTGTCCCGATTCGCTTTGCCTGTCATTATGCAACGCTCAAGGGTCGTCGTCAGTCGTGTCGCCCCCTCCTTTCAACTTTTGTACCGGGACCTGTGCCACCGCCATGAAAACTCGACTGTTTATCATGATGTTTCTGGAATTCTTTATCTGGGGTGCGTGGTTACCGCTGATTTTCGGTTACCTGCCGGCCCTCAAATTCTCAGCAGATCTGCCTCCGGCTTTGCTGGCTGGCATTTTTGGCCTGCCAGGACTCAGTTCGATTCAGCATCTGTTTTCTGAACAGGCTCTGATCCTGAATGCGTTTCCTGTCGCTTCAATCATCGGCATGTTCTTCAGTAATCAGTTTGCTGACCGCAACTTTGCTGCGGAGCGGTTTCTGGCATTCAGCCACCTTGTCGGTGGCCTGTCAATTCTTGGTCTGTACTGGGTGTCCTCCTTCTGGCCATTTTTCCTGCTGATGACTGTGCACTGTCTGCTGTATGTACCGACCATCTCGATCACCAATTCTGTCGCTTTCGCCAACATGCGTGACCCGCAGAAGGAATTCGGAATCGTGCGGTTGGGTGGCACCATCGGCTGGATATTCGCAGCGTGGCCATTCACCTTTATTCTGGTTGACTGGGCGAAAGTCAAAGCTGCCAATCCTCAGGGATTCGTGGCGTGGCTGGGAACGGCCCTCGGCAGTGGTCTGACCGGTGACGCCCTGAAAGATGCCACTCGTTACACCTACCTTGTTGCCGGCATCGCGTCACTGTTACTGGCTGCCTTCAGCCTGACACTGCCCAACACACCGCCCAAAAAACCGTCTGCAGATGGTACTGAAGGTCAGGCATGGCGGCAGACGCTGAGTCTGCTGAAGCACCCTTTCGTACTGGTCCTGTGGCTGGTCGCTTTCATCGACTCGTTTGTGCACAACTGTTACTTCAACTGGACCGCTACCTTCCTGAC
>CAXBSH010000058.1:0-21938 GCA_963977705.1 uncultured Planctomycetaceae bacterium | reverse complement strand
GGTCGCCATGGCGGCGCTGTTCTGCCGGACAGCCTGCGCTGGCTGTGGCGTGATCACGTTGTCGGACCGATTCAGCAGGAGCAGAAAAAAGTGGACGCAGCCGAAGTCTTCGAAGAACGATCTGTGGTATTCAGCGGTGGCGAGTATCAGCAGGAAACTTTTCAGTACCGACTGCTGAAACCTCAGTCAACAGAACAGCCTCAGCCATTAGTTGTGTTTCTGCACGGCGCAGGGGAACGTGGGGTTGATAACAAGCTGCAGCTGCTGTACCTGCCGGAACAGCTGGCCCAGCCGCATTCGCGCGAACGATTTCCCTGCTACGTGCTGGCTCCGCAGTGCCGCCCGGATCGTAAATGGGTGAATGTGGACTGGAGTGCACCAGGCGATCCGGAAATGCCGGCCGAACCCAGTGAGCAGCTGCAGGTGGTTATGCAGATGCTGGAGAAAACGCTGGCTGAGGAAAACATTGATCGCAGCCGCATTTATCTGACCGGCCTGTCGATGGGGGGATTTGGCTCGTGGGATCTGGCAATTCGTAAACCGGATCTGTTTGCCGCCATTTCTCCCATCTGCGGTGCTGCGGATCCGAAGCGAATTGGTGTTCTGGCCCAGCATCCGGTCTGGCTGGTTCATGGTGACGGGGACACCGTTGTTTTGCCGGACCGCAGTCGCAGCGCGGCGGCCGCGCTGCGGCAGGCAGGCGGGCAGCCTGTCTACGTTGAACTTCCGGGCGTTGGACACAACTCGTGGAACCCCGCGTGGCAGGATCCTGACGGCGTACTGCCGTGGCTGTTCAGACAGCGCCGGGCGAAGCAGTAGTCATTGGCAGGGCAACAGCTCGCTTAACTGCACTCAACTGGCCTCGGGCAGTAAACCGGTCGCCTGAACCTTGCCCCACTCGGCTTCCCACGTCATATCCGTCTGTCGCATCAGTGTCAGAGCTCGCTCCGACATCTGTGCACACATCTCGGGCGCATTGACCAGCTGTGCCATCGCATCGCGAAGCTGCAAAGGGCACAGCTTTTCATCAATCAGCAGCCCCAGTCCGGCTTCTTCGATGTGCTGCGGAAACTCGCCCACACGCGTCCCGATCACCGGCATGCCCAGCGCAAAATACTCATAGAGCTTGGTGCAGTTGGTCCCGTACAGCAGGAATCTGGGAGTCCCTGCAAGGACCGCCAGCCCCACACATCGTCGACCAGCAACAAATCTGCGGAAGTCCTGCGGCACCGTTTCGTTATGCACCACAATTCCCGACTGCAATCGCAGCCACCTGATCAGTTCCGCATCGCCTGTTCCGAAAATATGCAGTTCTGACTTCGCACGCAGCTCTGGTGGCAGTGCCAGAAAGGCCTCCGCTGAAGCCCCCACACCCTTCTCACGCCAAACCCCACCAATATAGACAAAACTGAGCGGCTGGTCGGATGGTTGTGAACGCGCCGAGTCACGCCAGACCACGGACGGATAGTTGTGCATTTCCAGCACCCGCTTCGTCATCCTCAGCAGATGCTTCTGCAGGACTCCTTCGGCCATATGGATACAGGTGGTGAGCGTCACAAATGGCAGACACACCCTGTGAGTCCACCGGACTGCGAGGCTGCTGAGTCGAGTCTTCCAGCGGCCCCCACTGCCCTCCAGCGAATTCATCTCATAGTGGTCGTGCTCGTCGTAGATCAGCGGCACCCGATACCACAGGCTGCACAACAGGGCAGCAGGCAGCACCAGCCAGTGAAAACAGAATACTGCACAGATCCGCCTGCGATGCGGCTGGCCGATGCGTGCTGACCAGCGCCCCGTGCCCCGCACATCCAACGGCTGCTCAGACTTATCCAGCACCCAGCGATGTCGAGGAAAAGCGATCAGGCGGATGGTGAACCCATCTCGCTGCAGACACTCCAGAAACATCGCAACTCGCTTGTTGGCGATCCGAGTTCCATTGAAACAGATCACCCCACGCGGGTCCGGACGAACACCAGCACCGTGCCCAGCTTTCTGATCTGTGTTCATGAGTTCCTGAGTTCCTGCCCTGATTCAGCGAGCCTCAGTGCCGCTGCTCGGCTCGAGTGTCTCGAATCCCCGGTCAACCGTCAAGCTGCGCAGGGAAAACACAAACTGCAGAGAAACCCGCTATGCGTTTCACTCCGTCGCTTCGGACCAAAATTTCCTCAGAGCCCACCCAGTGTCTTTCCCACGGTCCAACGGACGTTTACACTGTCGGCACATCCATTCTGGTTGCTGACAACCCTCGGATTCTGACCCGCAGGTAATCTCCCGCTCGGAAACTGCACCATGCAGCACTTCACACCCCACAACTTGCCTCTGACTCCAGTCCCGGTCACCCGGCCCACGGTTTCGTTCCGGCGGTCACGCTGGTTGTGCTGCCAGTTCACTCGTTTCCGTAACGCTGCAGTGCTGCCGCCAACTCTTGCACTGGCCAGCCTGCTGCTGACCTGCGGTTGTGGCTCCGGCGGATCAGAAGCTCCGGCTGCCACCGAATCCACGGCAGCGCAGCCACAGGCAGCATCCGAACAAACTCAGGCAACAGACACCGCAAACGCCGCTCCGGTCAAGCCAAGGGGCCGCAACGAGGTCTGGACAGATGACAAAGGGCAGAAATGGTTTGGCAACGTGCCGATGGATGCCTTCTTCGATCAGCCTTATGAAGTTGCCAGTAACACCACAGCCACAGGTTCCGCTCCCGCTGCTGACTCACAGCCAGCTGGTGAAATGCCGGCAGAGGCCGTCGCGGCGACAACTCCGACCGCTGAACCTGCTGCCCCCACTCCGGACACTCCCAGTACTCCCAGCACCCCGGAAACACCACCGACAACCGCCGCAGCCGACTCATGGGACCAGTTGATCCCGCTCACAGATCTTGATGAAGAGATCAAAAGCATCCGCAATTTCATGCAGGAAACCGTCAGCTCGGTCGGCAACTACAATTCGTCGATGACCATGATTCCCCCGAAGGTCGCAACGCTCGCTGCACTGGCTGAAGTCGCACGAAAGCAGCAGGAATCCGTATCGTGGAAGGATGACGCCGCTTACGTTCGCAATCTGGCAAAGAAGATGAACGAAAGCCCATTGCAGCGTGGCCCCAAGGACCACAAGCGATTGCAGGAATTGTTCGAAGGTGTGTCGGATATTCTGAATCGTTCCAAACCGGCCGGCCTCGAAGAACCTCCGGCTGAAGACTCATTTGCCGAATCCGCCGAAATGCGTTCTCTGATGAAGCGGATGGAAGATGCCGAAAAGACGCTCAAGACGGAAATCGGATCCGCAGATGCCCTCGGCAGTCGCAAGGCCATGGCACTGCATGAGGCCGCAATTCTTTCCGTACTTGCAAAAATCGTCACCGAACCCGGCTACGGGTACGGTGATGATGCCGAGTTCAAGGGCTATGGGACTTCCATTGTGGAAGCCGGTCAAAGCATTCGAGCGGCGGCTGAAGCCGGCGACTTTGCAGGCTTCGAGACTGCCATGTCCAAAGTTGCCACCACCTGCCAGAACTGCCATTCCAAATACAAGAATGACTGAGTGGGGCAGCATGAAGTCCCACCACGGTCTCTCTCAATCCCTTCCTGACATCCAGCCCCCCGGAAAACTCCTGTGAGCGAAAACCATCTCAACCCGCAGACACTGCCGGGGATTCGTCTTTTCGATCTGCACGAACAGGTCGCAGTGATTACCGGCGGCGCGCGGGGACTGGGTGCCGTCATCGCGGCTGGCCTTGCATCAGCCAGAGCCACCACGGTGATTGTCAGTCGCAACGAGTCTGAAGCGACAGAAACAGCCGAACAGATTCAGGGCGCGTGGGGTACCACCAGTTTTGCGGTGGCCTGCGATGTGGGCTCGGAAGAGGGAGTCGCAGCACTGGTCCAGCAGGTTCTGGCCCGCACCGGTCGCATCGATATCCTGGTGAACAGTGCGGGCATTAATATTCGTGGTCCGATCCACCAGCTTTCGCTTGAGCAGTTTCGTGAAGTACAGCGGACCAACGTTGAAGGCACATGGTTGTCCTGTCGAGCAGTGATCCCGCATATGATTTCCCGCGGCTATGGCCGCATCTGCAACATCGCCAGTGCACTCGGAGTCGTAGGGTTGGCCAACCGCACTCCGTACACCTCCAGCAAAGGGGCAGTTGTGCAGATGACTCGTGCCCTCGGGCTGGAACTGGCTCAGACGGGTGTCGTCTGCAACGCCATCTGCCCGGGCCCATTCCTGACTCCCATGAATATCCCGATTGCCGACACCGAAGAGGCGCGGCTGCACATTATTGGCGCTACGGCCATGAACCGCTGGGGCGAACTGAAGGAACTGCAGGGTGCAGCCCTGCTGGCCTGCAGCCCGGCGGCCAGCTATATGACCGGTAGCCTGATCACCGTTGATGGTGGCTGGACAGCCCGCTGAAACAAGGACCTGCAACGCGATGCTCCAAAACCAGTCTCGTCTCTCATGGGCACTGCTGCAGTGCCTCGTGTGGTCGTTGTTGTTTACTGGTACCACTCTGCCGGCTGCTGAGCCACAGGCTCGTCAGATGCGGCCCAACATTGTCCTGATTATTACAGACGATCAGGGCTTCCCGCCCATTGCACGCCACGGCCATCCGTGGATTCGTACTCCCAACCTTGACGACCTGTACGACCACAGTACCAGATTCACTCGGTTTCTTGCGTCACCGACCTGCAGCCCCACTCGCTCAGCACTGATGACCGGTCGTCATTCCATGCGGAATGGCGTCACGCACACCATCCTTGAACGCGAACGGATGACTCTGAACGCCGTCACGCTGGCACAAACTCTGAAGTCTGTCGGGTACAGAACCGGCATATTTGGCAAATGGCACCTGGGAGATGAAGAGCCTTATCAGCCTCATCAGCGTGGTTTCGATGAAGTGTTTATTCACGGGGCCGGCGGGATCGGTCAGGCCTACGACTGCAGCTGTGCCGACGTCCCCGATAATTCCTACTTCGACCCGATTATCCGTCACAACACGGTCTTTAAAAAAACTCGTGGCTTCTGCACCGATGTCTTCTTCTCCGCCGCGATTGACTGGATCCATCGCACGTCGCAGCAGCCCGAGCCATTTTTTGCGTACGTGGCAACCAATGCTCCGCATGGCCCCTACCTCGCGCCGGACGACTGGAAACAAAGATTTCTCAAGGCCGGTTTTCGGGACGAACAGGCTGCGTTCTACGGAATGATCGAGAATATTGACCACAACGTCGGCCGACTTGTACTGCACCTGCATGGCGATCAGCTGATGGAAAACACGGTGGTTATCTTCATGTCTGATAATGGAATGACCGGGGGCGCATCCGGACGGCCCGGGCAGTCACTCGGACAGACGCCCGCAGGCGGCGAAATGCCGTTCTTCAACGCCGGCATGAAGGGGCTCAAAGGATCTCCTGACGAGGGTGGACTGCGTGTCCCGTTTTATGTGCGCGGTGACGGACGCTGGCCGGGTGGTCGGGATGTGGACCGCGTCGCTGCAGATATCGATATCTTTCCCACGCTGGCAGGACTGGTCGGCGCCAAGCTGCCGGCAGGTCAGGTTGAGGGACGCAGCCTGTTGCCGCTGCTGGAAAATCCGCAGGCTGACTGGGCGGATCGCTATATCTTCACGCATGTCGGTCGCTGGCCTACCGGGGCCAACCCGGATGACTTCAAATTCAAAAACTTCAGTATTCGCAGTCAGCAGTTTCGGTTCGTGAATAATGAGCAGTTGTTCGACATGGTTGCGGACCCCGCACAGAAGCTGAATGTGATTGATCAGCACCCACAGGTAGTCCAACAGATGCGCCAGGCGTGGGACGAATGGTGGGAACACACAAAACCACTGCTGGTCAACGAAACAGCCCCCATGTCAAAAACCCGTCCGTTTTACGAATTGTATTTTCAACAACTGAACAGCAGTGGCATTCCGGAGTGGGCTCCTGAGTGGTCGGGTGGCAGACAATGACCGTCGATTTTCTGGCAGCGGAGGCTCCGTTGCGGGACTGGGATAATCACTGTCTGTGGCATCCCTTTACTCCGATGTCGGCGTGGGTCACTGAACAGGCTCCCATCATTTCCGGCAGTGACGGCTTTCAGCTGATTGACACCGCCGGCCACAGATATCTCGATGGTATCTCATCACTGTGGTGCAATGTTCACGGACATCACGTTCCGGAAATTGATCAGGCTGTTCGCGAACAGCTTGATCGCGTCGCTCATTCCACACTGCTGGGACTGGCGTCCGAACCGTCTATTCGGCTGGCGAAAGCCCTGCTGGATCGCGCCCCCGGCGGTTTGTCCCGCGTCTTCTATTCCGACAGCGGCGCCACCACCGTCGAAGTGGCGCTGAAAATGGCCTATCAGTACCACCGCCAGAAGTCCCCTGCTGCGGAAGACCGCAGCACCTTTCTGTGTATCGGCAATGCCTATCATGGTGACACACTGGGGACCGTCAGCGTGGGGGGCATTGATCTGTTTCACAGGTGCTATCGGCACCTGCTGTTCCAGACTCTCACCGCACCATCGCCGGTGGCACTGCGAGTTCCGGCAGGACACACTCAGGACTCGTGGCTGCAGCACTGCTTTGACGAAGTTGAACGACTGCTGCAGCTGCATCATCAGAATCTCGCCGCAGTCGTCATGGAGCCACTGGTTCAGGGCGCGGCCGGAATTCTTGTGCACCCCACTGGTTACCTGCAGCACGTCCGGCGACTGTGCGATCAATATGATGTGCTGCTGATCGTCGATGAGGTCGCAACCGGGTTCGGTCGAACAGGGTCGCTGTTTGCGTGTGAGCAAGAGCAGGTGCGCCCCGATTTTCTGTGTCTGGCCAAGGGGATTTCAGGCGGCTATCTGCCGCTTGGGGCGACTCTGACAACAGAACGGATTTACGAGGCATTCCTGGGGGAACCATGGCAGGGACGCACCTTCTACCATGGCCACACCTATACCGGCAACGCACTGGCCTGTGCTGCTGGACTCGCATCACTCAAGCTTTTTGAGGAACGCCGGGTTCTGGAAAACGCTGCCGCATCGGCGGCACTGATCAGGGCTCGGCTGGCGGACCTGCAACAGCATCCTCACGTGGCAGAAGTCCGGCAGCGTGGCCTGATGGTGGGCATCGAACTGGTGCGTGATCGTGAAACGCTGACGTCGTTCCCCGTGCAGTTTCGGCTGGGCCATCAGGTGACACTTGCGGCCCGTCGTCGCGGTGTCATTCTCAGGCCACTCGGAGACGTCATTGTGCTGATGCCGGCGCCGGCTATGCCTCAGCACCTGATCAGCCGGATTTGTGATACGGCAATTGAGTGCATTAATGAGGTCGTAGCGGACGCTTTAAAGCGTTGCAGTTTGGGTCCTGCCTGACAGCGGGGCGTGGTCAGGGGTGGGGGTGGAACACAACCGGTGCGATCGGCCCAACCGCTGCAGATCGTGCTGTTTCCGCTGTGTTGACCTGTTTCCGGCGTCCTTTTTTCAAATTCCTGCCGATTTTCCGGAACACAATGGACGGATTCTCCGTCAAAAGTTCGGTTGTCGCATCAGTCCCGCCTCTGGAATGCTCCAATTTGGTTGACTGCAGGGGATTTCTGCTGATACGCTGACCACTTGAGACTACTCAGAATCTGCCTTGGCACACACCTGAACACGGGTACAGAACCCGTGTTCAGTGTGCAGCATTGGCAGTTTTCCTTATGTGACTCACAGGGTGAACCGGGGACAGGTCATGGCCGAAACGAAAAGTGCGTGGGGCATTGACATTGGGCAGGCTGGCTTGAAGGCGATCAAGCTGCGTTCCACCGAGGACGGTCAGCGTGTCTTTGCGGTGGCCTTCGACTACATACCTCACCCGAAGATTCTCAGCCAGCCGGATGCGATTCCGGACGAGTTGATTCGTGAGGCGATGAAGACGTTTCTTGAGCGGAACAAGGTGGACGGCGATCTGATTGCGATCAGTGTGCCGGGCCAGAGTTCCATGGCGAAGTTCATCAAGCTGCCGCCGGTGGAAAGCAGCAAAGTTGCTGAGATTGTCCGCTATGAAGCTCGCCAGCAGATTCCGTTTGATTTGAACGACGTGATCTGGGACTACCAGCCTGTGGGTGGTGGTGTGGAAGAGAGTGGTTTCATGCTGGAGGCCGAAGTGGGCCTGTTTGCCATGAAACGCGACCTTGTGTACGACGCGATGAAGCCTTTTACTCAGGCTGGCCGAGAGATTGAGCTGATCCAGATGGCTCCGTTGGCGTTGTACAATTTCCTCTCGTACGACGTGCTGGGTTTCCGTCGCACCGCAGAGACTCCCGAGCCCACGGCTCAGGATGACTATCAGATCGTGCTGGACATGGGTTCGGACAATTCCACCATGCTGGTTTCGAACGGTCGCAGCATCTGGATTCGCAACGTACCCATTGGCGGCAACCATTTTACTCGCGCCCTGACTCGTGAAATGAAGTTGACGTTTGCGAAGGCCGAGCATTTGAAGTGCAACGCCACGAAAGCGCCGGATCCGAAGGCCGTATTTCAGGCCATGCGTCCGGTCTTCAACGACTTTGTCTCTGAAATTCAGCGCACGATCGGCTTCTTTGGCAGCGTCAACCGATCGGCCCGTATTCGTCGCATTATAGGTGTCGGTAACGGCTTCCGACTGGCTGGTCTGCAGCGGTTTCTTGAGCAGAACCTGCAGCAGTACTCCGTAGAGCGTCTGGAGACACTGCGGGGCGTCACGGGTGATTCCGTGCTGACGGATCCGCTGTTTTCTGAGAACATCATGACGTTTGCAGTGCCTTACGGGCTTGCCTTGCAGGCGCTCGGAAAAACTCGCATTCGCACATCGTTGTTGCCTCCTGAAATCATCATGGATCGCAGGATCCGCGCCAAGAAACCGTGGGCCGTGGCGGGTGCCGCCGGTCTGTTGCTGGCCATGGGAATCAGTACGATTGGCAGTGCCAGCGTTCTGAGTTCCTGGAGCGAGAAGAAGTGGGACGAGTCGCAGAAGTACGTGAAAACCGTGCAGGGCGAAATCGGAACTCAGAAGACCGCCTTTGAAGGTGAAATGGGTGCTCACAAGACGACGCTGGACAACATCGCCCAGCTTGTGGCGCCACTGGAAAAGCGTTCCATCTGGATGGAGCTTTTCAAAGCGGTCAATGAATGTCTGCCGGTGGAAGAGGGTGACGCACTTGATGAAGCCGACATCATGAAGCAGAAAAGGGTTCGGCTCACCTCCATCACCACTCGCAAAGTCACCGACGTTGCGGAATGGCACAAAAAGTTCGTCGATGCTGGTCAGACTGAGTTGTTTGCAGTGGCCGATCAAACGCCGCCGACAGCGGCACCGGGATATATTGTCACCCTGCGTGGTTACCATTTCTACAACCATCCGGACCTGCCGTTTGAAGAGACAGATCGTCGCTTTATCGAGGCTGCATTTGTAAGCAATCTTCGCAAATGGAAGCTCGAATCGGGTGGTGTCGAAGTCCCTGTCGGCAAACTGGGCATCTCGTATCCGATCGTGGCCTACTGTCTGAAATCTCCCATGCAGTACGACCCGAACCAGCCATCAGGTGGCATGATGACGGGTGGCGGAGCGATGGGTGGAATGGCCGGCATGGGTGACATGCTGGCTGGTGGTCTTGGCAGCGGTGGCGCCGACGGTGGTGACCTGGCTTCATCTGGTGGCGTTGGCATGCCACCGGGGATGGGTGGTGGCGCTGGCATGATGTCGGGCATGGGTCCTGGCATGCGAGGTGCCATGGGAGCTCCGGGCATGGGTGGTTCGGCCGGCATGGGACCTCCGGGAATGGGTGGTGCTGCCGGCATGGGGCCTCCGGGAATGGGCGGCGCGGCCGGGATGATGGGTGCGGGCAAACGAGGTGCTCCGGGCGCCGGTGGCGAAGGTGGTGCTCAGGATCCCAACCAGCTGACGGGAGCACAGGGCCCGATCTTCCAGCAGCAGGAACAAAAAAAGCTCCTCGTACTTGATCGCTCGGACTTTGTTGTGCAGTTCATCTGGATACCGACATTGAATCCGGACCGTAAGGCTGAGGACCCGCGGGCCGCAACGGCAGCTACGGCTGACCCGGCGGCAGCAGGTGCAGCCGATCCGGCCGCTGGTTCGGCCACTCCACAGTAAACCTTCACTGGGTGGACTGCTGTCTGATCAGCAGTCCAGCCAATCTGATCACAACACCAGAATCTACCCAGCATACTCAGAGACAGCTCTTCACGGCAGAACAAAGGACCTTCGGCAATGGACAAGCTTCAGCCGCTGATCAAACATCATTACTGGATCTGCTTTGGATTCGCGTTGATCTTCACCGTCATGGGCTGGTTTCTTGCCAGTGGTGCCCTTGGTGAAGCCATCACGGCTCGTGAAACCGCAGTGAAGGCATCCTTCTCTGAAGCCAAATCCAACGCGGACGCACCCAACTCGCGCTGGGTTGAAGTGGCTAAGCAGAAGAATGAAGCCGATGCCGCCTCGTTCAAGACAGCCTCGACCCAGCTGCGTGAGCGCCAGAAGAGTGCTCGCCAGTGGCCCGCGAAAGTCAGTGAAAAGATGAAGGGCATCAGCTATCAGGACCAGATCAAGGACCAGCTGACTCGCGAGCTCTGGGCTTCGATCTACGGAACTGAAATTGAAGAAATGCTGAAGATCGTGCGGCCGTTCCAGGTTGAAACCGGCGAGGGGCTGGTTGTTGTTGATTCCAACCGAATCACTCATCGCCCATATCGCTCATGGACGACTCGCCCGCCGGAATCCAAAGAAATCTGGGATGCTCAGGAAGACATCTGGCTGCTGCGATCATTGCTCAACTCCATCAACAACGTGAACGGGAATGCTGAACGAATTACTGAGGCTCCAGTTCGTGAAATCTACCGTCTGACGTTGCGAGGCGGTGACCGCAATGCAACTCCTGCTGCCCCGGGTGCCGGAGGTGGCATGGGCGCAATGGGTGGCATGGGAGGCATGGGAGAAATGACCGGTGCTGCGGCCGGTGTCGGTGGCGGTGACGCAGGTGCCGGCATGGGTGGTGGCGGTTCCATCGGCTCCTATCCCGGCAAAGATTTTGAGGGTAACGCTGGTGGCGATATTCTGGGCGAAGAATTCGGCGCTGACGCTTCCGCCGCAGCAAGTGGCGGCGGTGGCGGCGGGATTATGGGCGGCATGCCGGGCAAGGGTGGCATGGGCAGCATGGGAATGTCCGAAATGGGCGCTATGGGGATGGGTGCCGGCGGCGGTGATGCCGGGGCTGGTGGTGGTGCCGCTGCCACTGAAGAAAAACGCTACGTCGATGAAATTGCCGACTCCTACAAGACTCGCGCGTTCCTGCTTGATGTTCGAGTGCGGGATGACAAGTTGCCCGAGTTGCTGGCGTCGCTGACGGATTCCGATTTCCCCGTTGAAATTGTCCGAGTAGAGATTCAGACGGTTTCCGGATCGGCCCCTGCTGCAGGCGGTGGTGGCTTCGGAGGCACTGGTGACGATCTCGCCGGTGGTGGCGGTATGGCTCCGGGGATGGGTGCCGGAATGGGCGCTGGGATGGGGTCCGGAATGGGGATGGGAGCTGGCATGCCCATGATGGGCGGAGGCCAGATGGGTGGTGGTCTGATGAGTGGTGCCGGCATGATGGGTAGTGGCGGCATGATGAGCGGCGCTGGAATGCCCGGAAAAGGAGGCCCTAGTGGAGGTATGCCGGGTGAAATGGGCATGGGCGGACTCAGCGGTGCTGGTGGGGCCGGGATGGGTTCGATGGCCAGTTCACCATCTCAGCGTGCTCAGCAGATGCTTGGACTTGCCATGTCAGATTCGTTGTTGATCACGGTCAAGATTGGTGGCTTGATGACTCTTTACCAGTCGGCTCAGGAAGCCAATGCGGCGGAAGCAACAGAGGCCGCCAGTGCAGCTGAGCGAGCCACAGCATCACCTGTCACGACTCCGGCGACCGACCCCACGACGACAACTCCGGATCCGAACGCACCAGCACCAGATCCGAACGCACCAGCACCAGATCCGAATGCTCCAGCACCAGACCCGAATGCACCAGCACCAGATCCGAATGCTCCAGCACCGGATCCGGGTGCTCCAGCAACCGATCCCAACGCAGCCCCTCAGGGTACACCAGGATCCGGTCAGAATTGACTGACAGCGAATGTTTCAGCTGACAAGAACCACAGTTTGAATTGACGACAGTTAACTTTTCCAGTGCAGTGAGAATCCAGAGTACGCAGGAGTTGAGTCATGGCAAAGATGAAGCTGGATTTTAAGGCATTGCTTTTAAACCATGCCGAGAAGATTGGTGCTGGGGTGGTGGCTGTGCTTGGCGTGGCTGGACTGGCGACCGCCAACTGGTCCGCCTGCACACTGGATCCACTGGCTCTGCGCAGCGACGCTGATCGCACAAAGTCCACGTGGCTGACCAGCACATTGCCGGATGATAAAAAGAAGGAGCTTGAGAATACTCCGGCGGTGGAAGAGATGGCCAGGAACATGCTTGACTCCATCGAGGATACCGGCAAGTTTGCCACAAATCGACGCTGGAACTCCCCGCTCAGTCGGTCGCGTCAGAAACTGGACAGCATCATTGTGATGGCCCCGGAATCTCCAGAGTCATCTCTTGTGATTTTCCCGCTCGTCGAGAAGAACGACGAAGAAGAGAAAAAGGACGCCGACAAGGAAGACACTCCAAAGAAGAACAACAAAAAGGGCAAGACTGAAGCGGACAACACGGATCTGGCAAATATGTTCGGTCCGGCGACTCCGACCCCAGGTGCTGCGGGTGGTTTCCCTGGCGGTGCGCCTGGCGGCGATATCGGCTCTGGCCTTGGCGACAGTGGTGACGGTGGCCTCATGGGGTCTGGTCTGGCTGGTGCAGGTCGTCCTGGCAGCGGCAAGGGCATGGCAGGGGCCGCCGGTGGTCTGTCTGGTGGTCCTCCGGGCATGGGCGGCATGGGTCCTCCAGGCATGGGCGGTATGGCGGGCATGGGCGGCATGGGCGGCATGCTGGGCGACACCACTGGAGGTATGGGCTTCGGCATGGGCGAACTGGATGGTTACGGTGGCTACGGCGGTAACGCCCTTGGGGTCATAGAGAAGAAGAAGGTACGCACCCATGCTGGCGTCTCGGTGCGGTATGTTTTCAACATGTACAAGCAGGCACAGCAGATTGCCGAGGCAATGAATCTGCCGGGTGATCAGGCTATTCGTCTGGTTGACTTCGTCAATCTGCAGATTGAGCGCAAGCGGGCTGTTCCGGGTGCGGATCCGTGGGCCGGTGAGTGGGAATCTCTGCCATTGGATTCCGTGGCTGAGATCCTGAAAAGCTCGCTGGCATTCGATATGGAAATTGTGGCCCAGTCTGTCACTCGAGCTGAGATCACGATGCCGCTGCCTCGTCGGGCCACCGGGCGGTGGACTCCACAGGACGCCTCCCACAAGTTGCTTGAAGATTTCCAGCTATCCGAGGAAGAGCAGGAAATTATTAATGCTTACAACGAGAAACTGCGGCAGGAGGCTGAGAAGCTGAAGGCTCAGCTGCCTCCCGATCAGGCTCCCAGTGAAGGCTTCCGCCAGTATGCATTCGACAGCAACGACCTGATGGGCGGGCTGAACAATGCAGGATTTGGCGGTGGCGAAGGTATGAGTGGGATGATGGGCGACCTGTACTCTTCCATGCGTGGCAAGGGCAACGGCGAGGACGGCAACAACGGTGGCGCGGACGATGAAAAATCCAAGGCCGAATTTGAAAAGCAGCTCCGCAAGGGAATGGCTGGCGGACGTCTGTTGCTGGTTCGTTTCATGGACTTCACCTGTGACCGCGGTGCCGCTTATCGATACCGTGTCAGACTGGAAATGCGAAACCCGCACTTCAATCGACCAATTGATGAACTGGTAGACCCTGAAACAGCCACGCAGAAGACAGTCTTCTCTGCGTGGACAGATCCAACGGAGCCAATTTTTGTGCCCTCGGGATATCGCTATTACCCCGAGAAGGTTGATTCACGTCCTCGTGCATCTGAAATGGCAACACTCTCGGTCTACTACGAGCATGAGACTGCTGGTACTCCCACGATGTCTTTGATGAAGATTCCAGTCGGATCAAGAATCGGTGGAAAGCAGCAGATCGACATCGTTGATCTTGGCGAAAACACGCTTGCCGTGCAGGATGTGGAAGTGAAGTCGGGCGACTACCTGGCGTCGGTCACGGAAGCTCCACGCGTCAATCGCGCTGACTTCCCGGAACTCAAGGAAGCCTTTGAAGCACTCAGCGGAGCGCGCCTTGTCGGGGACCGCCTGACCGTTGTGGATTCCAACGGAGCGATTGTCAGTCGCTTTGGTGGTGACAGTGTTTCCGTTGGAACAAAGGTCACGACAAGGAAGACCGATGAGGAAGTCACGAAGTACGTACTTGAGACTTTCGCTCACCTGCGTCCTGCGAAGGAAGGCGAATCGAATTCTCCTTATGAAGGTGCTGGTGGGGAAGACGGTGGCCTTGGCGGTGCCGGTGGTATGGCCGGCATGGGCGGTCAGGGGCTCGGCCCGGGTTCAGGTATGAACTTCGGCGGTGGCATGGGCCGTGGCAGCTCGCTCTCGGGAGCTGGCGGTCGCGGTGGTGCTGCTTCCGGACGGGGTGGTCGAGGTTCTCGTGGCAGTGGCCGCGCCGGTGGGCGTGGAGGCATGGGAGCTGACGGCGGATTCTGACAGGTTCACCTGCTGTCACATGACGACTGCGGGGACGGTTCGGCGACTATCGCGGAACCGCCCCCGATTTTTTTTTGATTCGCGCGAAACACTCGTCCCACTGATGGATCCCAAGGTCCGCGGAAACCTCCCCCCACTCCTTCGGGAGGGCGAAGCTCCTGCTGAGCCGAAACACACGTCAACACGACGAAACCTACGGCTCGGCGGGAGCCTCGCCCTCCCAGGGTTAGCGGAAGCCTCCCCCTTCCAAGGGGAACACCGCGCACTTCATAGGACTTTTGCCCTTATTTTGCCGTTTCTGATTGCCGAGGATGTCCTCTGAATGTCTGCGACAGAACCAATCGGCTGGCAGCAGCCCGATCCACGCATTCTTCGACTGCTGAATACGCCACTGCCTCCGGCCACCACTGTCAGTCCTGATCGAAAGTGGCTGATCTCCTCTGAGCGAAGGGGATATCCCTCGCTGCAGGAACTTGCAGCCCCCGTCCTGAAACTCGCCGGACTGCGTATCAATCCAGCCACGCACGGTCCCCAGTTGGCTCCACTGCTCAGAAACCTGCAGCTGTGCTGCCTCGCCACCGGATCGTGGCAGGAGGTTTTGCTGCCGCAGACCGCTCGCATCGGGCTCACCGGCTGGTCACCTGACAGCTCAAAACTTGCGTTCACACTCACGCAGCCAGACGGTATTGAGTTGTGGATCCTTGACATCAGCACTTGTGCTGCCACTGTCGTTTCCGGAATTCGCCTCAGCTGTGTGCTGGGCGTTCCTGCTCAGTGGATGCCTGACTCCCGGACACTGCTGATCCAGACACCCGGAATTGCTGCGGCTGCCAGACCGATTCCCCCGACCTTTCCTTGTGGCCCGCAGGCCGAAGAATGCACCGGTACATCCGGTCCCGTCCGTACTTTTCAGGATCTTCTGAAATCGCAGCACGATGAACGGCAATTCGAGTTTTTTGCGTCAGCACAACTCGAACTGATCAGTTGCGATGGCCGCCATCGTCGTCCGATCGGGGCGCCTGCTATCTACACAGACGCAGATCCATCGCCGGATGGCCGTCACGTTCTGACAACTCGCCTGCAGCCCCCCTGGTCCTGCTCACTGCCATGGTCTCGTTTTCCTTCCATTGTCGAAGTCCTGCATCTCGACGGGACACCATCGCAGACCATTGCCGAGCGACCACTGGAGGACAACATCCCGATTGAAGGTGTGCGCACGGGGCCGCGTGGCGCAGGCTGGAAACCCGATTCCGGGGCCACACTACTGTGGCTTGAAGCGCTCGACGAGGGAAATCCGGCTCGACCGGCCAGTCATCGCGATCGCATTGTGCAGCAAGTCGCTCAGCCCAATGCTCAGCCGGAAGAAGTCTATCGCACTGAGCATCGCTGTACCGGAGTCTGGTGGAACCCGGACTGCTCATGGGCCCTCGTCCGCGAATACGACCGCGATCGTCGCTGGACTCGCACGTGGCAGGTCACTGACAAAAACGCCTCGACCACCCCCAGACTCCTCTGGAGCCGATCAGTCAATGATCGTTATGGAGACCCTGGATTCCCAGCCCTGCGGCCACTCGCCGACGGTCGCCGAGTAATTCACGAACAGGACGGAGCTCTTTACCTGCACGGCGCCGGCGCAACCCCGGAAGGTGACAGGCCATTCCTCAACAGATACCACCTCGCTGACGGCACCACTGAAACACTGTTCCGCAGTCCGACTGACGCGTGGGAGTCTGTGGTCGTCATGCTTGATAACCGGGCCGAACAACTGCTCGTCCATCGGGAATCGCCGGACTGCCCACCCAACCTTGAAATTCGACTGGCAGGCAGGCCGCACCGCCGAATTACTCAGCGCATCGATCCTGAACCAGTGCTGCGAAGGATTCAACGCCGAATTATTACCTGCCGCCGCAGTGACGGAGTCGAGTTATCTTTTACTCTGTGCTTACCGGCCGACCATTCACCGCAACAGCCCCCACTGCCGGCCCTGCTCTGGGCCTACCCTCGGGAATTCAATGATCCCGAAACTGCCGGACAGGTGTCCGGTTCTGTGAATCGCTTTAACACGCTGGCCGGAGCATCGCACCTGTTTCTTGTTTCACTTGGCTACGCTGTTCTGGATGAAGTTTCCATGCCCGTCATTGGTAGTCCGGCAGACGCGAATGACTCGTTCATCAGACAGATCTCTGACAGCGCCGCAGCTGTGATTCAAGCAGCGGCAGAAATCGGTGCCATTGACCCGGCACGAGTCGCAGTCGGAGGTCACAGTTACGGGGCCTTCATGGCTGCCACACTGCTCGCCCATACCGACCTGTTTCGTGCCGGTATCGCTCGCAGCGGCGCCTACAATCGAACTCTGACACCATTCGGATTTCAAAACGAAAGGCGTACGTTCTGGGAAGCTCCAGAAGTCTACATGCAACTGTCGCCGTTCGCAGCGGCCAACCGTATTCGCTCACCGCTGCTGCTGATCCACGGAGACGCCGACAGCAATCCCGGCACACATGTCCTGCAGAGCGAACGTCTGTATCAGGCCATCAAGGGCAATGGTGGAACCGCTCGACTGGTTCTGCTGCCTCACGAATCACACTCCTGCATAGCAGGAGAAAGCATCGAGCATACTCTGTGGGAAATGCAGGAATGGCTGCACAGACACCTGGCTGCGCCCACCGCCTGAACAGCACTCAGACAATCAACACTATTTCTGATCTGCCAGTGCCGCAGCCTCTGCCCCACTGATCAGACCGTCGCCATCGCTGTCCAGCTGTGCAAACTGCCGGGCCGTCCCCGGAAACTCACGCTTCGAAACATCCCCATCCTGATTACGATCCATCCGGCGAAACCAAGCCGGCCCCGCAAGATTTTCTGCCCCCGGCAGCACTGCATCTGCTGATGCTGCCATCATCGGACTCATCGACTGTTCAGCACCCTCTCGACGAAACTCCGATCGCCCCAGCCCAACCGTCAGAGAATACTCCGTCCCCAGCTCCAGCTCAGAAAAAAAGTCGTCTGCGTTCGCATCAAACTGTGCTAAGCGAGCCTGCCCCCCGGCAATCTCCCGCCGAGTCAATCTGCGATCACTGTTACTGTCAAGAATACTGAATAGTGTTTTCCCACTCTGCTCCACAGACATCTCAACACGCCCGGCAATGACCGCCTGCTCACAGTCCAGACTGCGAAACAGTTCCTTACGACTGACCCCACCACTGCCATCCACATCCACAACAGCAAATTCCACCACCGCTCCGGTTCGAGCCAGACTTCCGGAAAGCATTCCGTATTCAGCAGCACTGAGCTCCTGACTGCGATCCGCATCGGCCATCGAAAACTCCTGCCCGATAAAACCCCGCGAGACCATGCGATCATTCGCACCACCGCCGCGAGCCATCAGACGCATGCGCATACCATCCAGACGCAGCAGCACTCGCCCACGCTCCGACTTCTCCACCTGACACCACGATTCCACACCCGGTGTCACAATTGCCTCTATATCGCTCAGATTTGCCTTGTCTGAAAGACGGAATCGCACCGTCAGATGATGCTTCGGAGCCTGCAGCAGTGCCTGCAGATCAGATCTTGTAAGTCCCTCAGCCTCACCCACACCGGGTAAACGCAGCGTCGCCGCCGGCAATCGCTCACCCCCTGAATAACGTAACCACAGACGTTGCACAGCATCCGTCACAGAACGCTCATCACCCACATGCAGAAATGGCAATGACAACACCTCCGGGCGTACGGCCGAGTCCGCACTGAGGGGATCCCGGTAGGGCATCAATTCAGACAGTGCAAATGTCTCATCATCATCCAGATCGCGAAATCTGAGCGTCCTTGCCATCTGATCCAGTTCTGCTGCCGAAACCCCCAGATCACTGTTCAGATCCAGCAGGGAGACCAGCCGAACAGCATCATCCGCCGCACGTGGCTGAGCAATCAAATCCAGCAATCGCGGAATTCGACCACTGAACCAGGCTCGGAACTCAGCAGCCCCCAGACCATCCGCACCCATGGCAGGCAAATCGGCATCTGACGATAGGCCAACAAAACCACGCACATTCGGTGACAAAGAACTGAGTTCCTTCGTGGACAGTCGCGAGTCCGCATCAACATCCAATGCCTTCGCCAGCGAACTGCTGATCCATTCCCGATAGGCTCGGTTTCCCACCGAGATCTGCATCTCCACAAGCACGGGACCGACCGGTCCCAGAATAACCATCGTCAGCGAATCAAACGAAGCGGCCGCCGCAGACTGCACCTGACCCTCGCTGCGACCGCACAATCCCGAAAACATCAGCAGCACAGCCACGAATACACCTGAACCCGGCACCCGGCAGCTTCCTGACATACTCACTTTTCCTTGCTTCAATCACCACAGGAATTCCATCAGTCGTCAGCGCTGAATTGCGCCTGCTGGCGTCCTTGCTGCAATCATTCCCGCCACATACCCCCCCTTAAACCCCGCATCAATATTCACACAAACCACACCCGATGCACAACTCGTCAGCATCGACAGCATCGCCGTCAAACCTCCCAGAGATGCCCCGTAACCCACCGATGTTGGAACCCCAATCACCGGACAGGACGCATAACCACCCACAACAGAGGGCAGGGCAGCCTCCATACCGGCGACACAGACGATCGCTGCCACACTGCGAAACTCAGAAACATGCTGCTGCAACCGATGCGGGCCAGCAACCCCCACGTCCTGAATCAAACGCACAGGAACACGCATCCAGCGCAGCGTCTCTACCGCCTCTTCCGCCACCGACAAATCTGTACTGCCTGCCGAAATCACCAGCACTGAACCACAGTCCCGTTCCCCTCTGCCCGCACGACTCACTCTGATTGTCCCAGCCGTCAGATTGCAGATCGCCTCCGGAATCACAGCACGCACAGCTTCCATCTGCGCTGGCGTCACTCGCGTGACCAGCGAATCCTGACCGGCTTCAGCCTGCCGCTGCAGAATCCTGACTACCAACTCAGCCGGCTTACCCTGCCCATAGACAACCTCCGGAAATCCACAGCGGTCCTCACGCATCAGATCCAGGTCACAGTCCGGCATCTGGCTGTGCACAGAAGAACGCTCCAGACCCAGACTGCGCAAGCCAGACAAGGCTCGATCAAGCTGGCCAGCGGTCCCGTAAACTGCTTTCAACAGCTCACGCAGCGTTGCTTCATCCGGTAGTCCCGTCGACATCTCAATACCCCAATCCGCCTCGTCCCAGACCTGCTGATAACCAGACAACCACCGCTTAAACCGCTCGCTTCGCGGCTGCGTTGCGAGTCCAGACGATCAAACGCTGCAACTGCGCCTCCGCAGCCCCCGAAACCACAGCCTCACGCGCACGCTCAACACCTGCCGCGATACTGGGTACCGCACCAAGTACCAGCAGCCCCGCCGCTGCATTCGCCAATACCATGTCCGCTGCAGCACCACGAACTCCACTGAACACCCCGCGAATCACGTTCGCACTCTCCTCTGGACCCGTAATCCGTAACTCACCCACGGCACACTCCGGCAACCCCAGCTCTGCTGCCGTCCAGTAATGACGAACAATCCCCGACACACTGACATCCAGCACCAGAGTCCTGCCCCAAAGAGACACCTCGTCCAGCTGATTGTTTCCACAGACCACCAGACTGCGTTTGCCACCCAGCCTGTATAAGGCTTCGGCCAGCAACTCGGCCCGATGATCACTGGCTGCACCCAGCACCTGAAACTCGGCACCAGCCGGATTTGTCAGTGGCCCCAGCAGATTGAATATTGTCGGAAACCCCAGCTGCTTGCGGACCGGAGCCGCGTGTTTCATCGCACCATGCAGCAGCGGTGCAAAACAAAACGCGATCCCCAACTCATCTAAACACGCACCGGCCTCGTCAGCATTCAAACTGATGTTCACACCGAGGTGCTCCAGCACGTCAGCAGATCCGCTGCGACTGGAGACACTGCGGTTCCCATGCTTGGCCACTGACTGGCCACAAGCGGCCAACACAATGGCCGCAGCAGTACTGATGTTGAACGTCTGCAGATCGTCGCCACCCGTGCCACAGGTATCAACCAAAGGAGACCTTGCAGTCCGAATTCGCGATGAGCGGTCCCGCATCGCCCGAGCTGCGCCCGCCAGCTCGTCAGCGCACACACCCTTGACAGTTAATGCCGTCAGAAAGGAGGCGATGTCGACGGGATCGGCCACACCGTCCATAATCGCTCCAATACACCCGGCACTTTCCTCGGAACTCAGATCCAGCCCCCGCTGTATTCCCTGAACCGCTGCCAGCAACTGACCGTGCACTGAACGTTCCTCCCGAGAACACAGATCAAAACCCAGTGAATTCCCGCACTTCTGCAGCACCGCCTGTAGACGGGACACAGAAAACGGCGACAATTCTGAAAGTCAGCAACAGCACCACCTGGCACATCTCTGGCGAATGCGTCCCTGGGAACTTTATCGATGTCCGATCCCGCCGTCACGCCAGAACCACCTGTCACAGAGATGGAACTGGTGGGAACCGAAGATCAATGCTCCTACCTGCCTGACCAGACCAGTCGTATGATCTGGCGACTGGCCAGACGGCTGACGGAGAACCGCTACGAACAGCTGCTGGAACGTGGCTGGCGTCGCTTCGGACGCGTGCTGTTTCGTCCGTCCTGCCCGTCCTGCACAGCCTGTCAGGGCCTGCGAGTCTCTGTCAATGATTTTCAACCCTCGCGCAGCCAGCGTCGCTGCCGCGATGAACTTGATCAGCACCAGATCCAGATCGTCATTCAGCAACCCACACTCACTGTCGAACACATCCAGCTCTACAACAGTTATCACCACGACATGCACCATCGTCGTGGCTGGCCGTTTCGTCAGATCACTCGCGACGATTACTTCGAATCGTTCATCGATGGGAACTTTTCATTCGCCCGCGAAGTCCAATATCGCCTTGACGGCCGCCTGATCGGCCTTGGACTGGTCGACATCACCAGCACCTGCCTCAGCAGTATCTACTTCTTCCATGACCCGGAGTGGCGACAATACGGACTTGGGACATGGTCTGTGCTGCAGGAACTTCAGCAGGCAAAAAAGCTGAACCTGCAATGGATTTACATGGGCTACTTCATCGGCGACTGCCAGTCCATGAAATACAAAAGCTCCTTCCGCCCCCATCAGCTGCTCAGATCTTTCCCCCCCGATCACGTCAGCCCGAACTGGCACTGACCCCACAAACTACGCCACCTCCACACCCTCGTGTGCAGCGCATCTCGGCA
>CAXBSH010000057.1:0-21985 GCA_963977705.1 uncultured Planctomycetaceae bacterium | reverse complement strand
TTTCAAGCAGAAGACGGCATACGAGATTGGTCAGTGACTGGAGTTCAGACGTGTGCTCTTCCGATCTCACCATGACCTCCTGGCGCGACGAAACCATCGGTGGCGATACAACTCCCATTCCTACCACCCCCAAGGCGGGTAACTGGGGCGGTCTGGTCTTCCGTCGTGACATCGATAATGCCGAAGGTCGCATCAATTATGAGCGACAGGGCATCTTCATGGACTATGTCGCATTCGCGTCACTGAACTATGGTGGCGGTAAGCTCGACGTTGACTCGGTCAATCAGATCATCAACCCGATCACTCTCGTGCAGGCTCGCCCGGGTATCTACAACAACGTGATTACCCGCAGCGAAGACTCGGCCATTTCCGCGGATCCGGACAGCTTTGAAGAAACGACTTTCACAGCGCCTGCCTACCAGTCAGTTCCATTTACGCCGGACTACAGCCGCGTCGGACCTGATATCTACGGCAACACCCTGCTCAATAACTCCAACAACGGTCTGTTCATCCGCATTCAGACTGCCCCGGGCGCACCCACTCGCCAGATGACTGTGTCCGGCCGGTTTGATGACCGTGACATCGTGCACATCATCTCGGAAAACCTCAGCATCAAGGGCAACCCGGGTGGCCCGTTCCTGGAAGTCAATGCACCTCCGGTCGTGCTGGTCTCCCTCGCTGCATCCACCGGCGGAACTCTGGCCGCGGGCACTTACAACTACCGAATCGTCTACGTTGATGCAGCTGGCAACCAAAGCCCGGCATCTGTGGCAACTCGCAATGTTACCATCGCCACCTCTGGCGGCAGCGTTGCACTGTCCAACCTGCCTCCGGCCATCGCCCCATACACCTCACGCCGAATCTTCCGTTCGGACGACACTGGCGGCGGCAACTATACGCTGATCGCCAACCTGAATGCTTCGTCCACAACCTTTACCGACAACGGCACAACACTGACAGGCATTCTGGACCTGTCTCTCACCGGCCGCAATCGGGCTCGGCTGGATGCCAGCCTTGTGATTGATCCAGCGTTGATCCTTAAACTGGAAGGTGCGCGGATTGAAGTCGGCATGGGTGCACAGCTGATTGCTGAAGCCGTAGCCGGTCGTGAGCTGATTATTACATCGCGTCTGGATGACCGCTATGGTGCTGGTGGCACCTTTGACACGAACAATGACGACAGTCTTGGCGTTAATGAGGTCAGCCCCAGCCGTACCAATGGCGTGGGTCTGTGGGGTGGTATTTACCTCGCTCCAAACTCTTCTGCCAGCATCGATCGCGCATTGGTGACATTTGGCGGAAACGTAATTCCGACCGATGGCAACTTTGCGGGCTTCAACGTCATTGAAGCCCATCAGGCCCAGCTGCGTGTTGCCAACAGTATCTTTGAACAGAATCGTGATGGTGTCGGCGGAACGGCTCCGGCCTCACGCTATGGCCGCACTGCAAACGCTTCGGGCACAATCTTCGCTCGCGGTGCTCAGCCGATTATCATCAACAACATCTTCCGCGATAATTCCGGCCCGGTACTGTCGATCAATGCCAATGCGATGACCACACAGCTGCAGGGTGACTTCGGTCGCTCCACCGGCTTCAACGATGCGTTCAGCGGTTATGGCTACAACCAGGGTCCGCTGGTCGTCCGCAACCTGCTCGGTCGCAATGCAGTGAACGGCATCGTGGTCCGCGGCGAAACTCTGACAACCCAGACGGTCTGGGACGACACGGACATCGTGCACGTCCTGCAGAATGAAATTGTCGTTCCCAACTTCCACACATTCGGTGGCCTGCGTCTGCAGAGTGATCCGGATGCCAGCCTCGTAGTCAAGCTGTCTGGCGCGAATGCCGGCTTCACTGCCGGTGGCAAGCCCCTGGACATTGATGACCGCATTGGTGGCGTCCTGCAGATTGTGGGACAGCCTTACTTCCCGGTGATCCTGACGTCGCTGGCTGACGACACGGTTGGTGCCGGGTTCGGACTGGATGGACTGCCGCTGAAGGACACCAACAATAATGGGGCCAGCACCGGAACTGCTGGCGCATGGCGCAGCGTGCTGATTTCCCAGTATGCACATGACCGAAACGTGGCAGTGTATGGGGAACGCGAGTCCCTCTCTGCAACGGCCCCAGGCAGCAACGCAACAGCATTCCTGGCAGAATTCATTGGCGAACTGGGACGTCAGAATTTCATCGTTCAGAATTCTGATGGTACCACCACAACTCAGAATTCCAGTGACGACAATCTGCGACTGGGCTTCGAAATCCACGGGGCAATCAGCGCTCCGAATGATGTCGACGTCTACAGCTTCAGTGGCACTGCCGGCAGCGAAGTCTGGATCGATATCGATCGAACCACTCATTCGCTGGACACCGTTGTGGAACTGATCAGTTCCACCGGCACGATCATTGCCCTGTCCGACAATTCGCACGATGAAGAGTCCAACCCATCACTGATGTATCGCCAGAGCGCGTTGGTTAAGGCCAATCCGCTCAGTAAGTCTCAATACCTCAGCGATGATCTGTACGGTACAAACCAGAAAGACGCTGGCTTCCGCGTCGTACTGCCTGGTGTCACCGGCACCACTGGCACTTACCAGGTTCGCGTCCGTTCCAGCAACATCGATTCACTGAACCCATCAGCCAATCGTGCAGATCTGGTAGACAGCAGCAAGGTCTTTAACGGTCTGACTTCAGGTGGCTACCAGCTGCAGATTCGACTGCAGGAGACTGACGAAGTCCCGGGTACCGTGGTTCGCTACTCAGATATTCGCTTCGCAACCAATGGCATTGAAGTTTATGGACAACCTGTCCACTCCCCACTGGCTGGCGAGTATGCGGAAAGCACGTTCCCGAATGACACGGCACTGGCCAGTGGCAGCCAGGACGTCGGCAACATTCTGAATACGGATAAGGCGGCCGTTTCGATTTCCGGACGCATCAGTGCTCCGTCAGACGTCGACTTCTACCGATTCAACATCACTTATGATGACATTCAGCAGATCCCGGGACACACAAATCCGACGCGATTCGCTTCCGTAACCTTCGACGTTGACTACGCCGACGGGATGTCTCGGGCGAATCTTGATTCCTACATCTTCAACGCACGCACCAATACGCTGATTCTGACCGGCAGCGACTCCAACGTGTCCGAAGACCGTGGTGGCCCGCTTGAGGGTGCCGACATGGATGACCTGTCACGAGGCAGCGTCGGCCAGTATGACCCATATATCGGGCCCTTCGAACTGCCGGAAGGCGATTACTTCCTCGTTGTTGCCCCGCATGGACAGATTCCTGCCGTGCTGGCTCAGACGATGATTGCGAATCCGGTCAGCACTGCGACTCGCATTGAACCTCTGCCGGTGGTGCAGCGTATTTTTGACGCCCACTTCGGCGGACAGGGCACGCTCAGCACCCCCAAATACCAGTTCAGCGATGACGAGCAGGGCCAGAACACGGTTCAGTATCACCTTGGTGATGTCCCGATGTTCGTCAGCGATGGCCAGTTCGTTTACATCGTGAACTCGTTCACCGGCACGACCGTCAATACTGTCGGCAACACCGGTGTGCCACACTCCGAAATCATGATGCGACCTGACGGCGAGCTGTACGGCTGGTATGCCACCAGTGGCAACGATGCCGGCGACAGTACTTACTTCCAGATCAACACTGGAACTGCGGCTCGCACCGATGTCGGTGGCGATAATATCCTCACTTACCACGACTCTGATGCCACCGGTAACATTACGGAAACAGCTTCCAATGCCGGCATGATTGTCACGGCATTTACCTATGCGGCTCCCGTAGCAGATGGTGGCATACTGGTGGGAAGTCGCGGTGATGGCCTGTATCGCAGAAACCTGATTTATCAGTTCAACGAGCGTACTGGTGCGG
This sequence comes from uncultured Planctomycetaceae bacterium, assembly GCA_963977705.1. Classification (GTDB taxonomy): domain Bacteria; phylum Planctomycetota; class Planctomycetia; order Planctomycetales; family Planctomycetaceae; genus SXXK01. The sequence continues at coordinate 18,094 of CAXBSH010000057.1, read as the reverse complement.
CGATTGGCCAGGGTGCGAATCGCCCGGCCAACGGTCGAGTCACCAACAACAACGTGCCATCCCTGTTTAATCCGTCCGGAACAGATGTTGTCGAAATCGCCGCATTCCCGACGACCGTCACCGGTGTCGTTCAGGGCGTCGCGTTTGCCGGCACAAGTCTGTACGGTGTCACCAGCACGGGCTTACTTGTCGAATTCAATCTTGGGACGCTGACAGTCACCAATCGCAAGACAATCCGCGATGCCAACGGCCAGCCTGTCAACCTGACCGGCCTGACCTTTGGTCCGAACACGGTCGAAAATGGTGCCTACGCCGATACGCTGTTCGCGTCGGATGACACCGGCAACATCTACGCCATCGCAACCGGGCCGAATGTGATCGACCCCAACGCTGTGTGGGGCGACCCCGTTCCATTCTTCGTTGACGGTCAGTCTGTCCTTGCGACCGGACTGCCTGCTGCAGGTATCACCTTCGGGACCTTGCAGTACAACCTGTGGCAGCAGACCGGCAATCGTGCGACCGACGCCGGACATGGTCTGACCACAGCCATCGACGGCACTCGTACTGCCGCTCCCGGTGGTGCCAGTCTGTACTTTGGCAATACTGCAGGTGGTCCTACGGCAGGCAACAAGAACGACCTCGGTGCCCAGGCCTCTGTGCCCGAAATCTTCAACTACGACTTCCCTGGCGGTGCTCACGGTACGTACCTCAGCAACCCCTTCAGCCTTGAAGGTTATAGTGCGAAAGACAAGCCTGTTCTGTACTTCAACTACTTCCTTGCGACCGACAGCAACGACTACCTGCCCGGCGTTCGCAGCCAGTCTGACTCGATCCGAGCCTACGTTGGCGATGGCACCAACTGGGTGCTGGTTGCCACGAATGACAGCTATCGCGGCCCAATGACCGGTGACGATGAGCAGGACTACGGTGCCAACGGTGCAACAACCTTCCCGGATGCTCAGCTGCATCGTGATGTCGTCGAGCTGTACGACGAAACGGCCGCCCCGGTCTGGCGTCAGGCGCGAGTCGATCTCAGTAACTTCGCCGGTCGCGGCAATCTCCGCATGCGATTCGAATTCGCAACCAGCGGTGCCGTAAATGTCGGTGACATCAGCACGGTCGGCGAGGAAATGTTCGCTCTGGACGGTGGCCAGTTGCGCGACGGTCAGAGCTGGATTCTGGAAGGCTGCAACCAGTTCGAACTGGACATGGGCTACACACTTGTTGCACCTTCGTTCAACGGACTCGTGGAAGCCGAAACCTTCAAACTGGAAGTCGACACGGAAGTTCTGAACTTCGAACTTGATCTGCAGCGAGCTGACGGCAGCTACGATGGTGTGCAGGCCGGCAATATCGCGATTCAGGTTCCTTCCAGCCTGAACTCCAGCGAAATTGCACGGCTGATCTCCGACTCACTGCGTTCGGCAATCGCCGCAACACCAGTTGGGTCTCCGCTCAAAGAGATCACTCCCTACATCAACAACAACCGAATCAATCTCGCTCGCAAGCCGTTCAACGCCCCGCTGACTACCATCGGCACGACACTGACTCAAAGCAGTGGAGCCGGTTTGTATCTGGACGGCGCTCCAGGGGTTACGCCAGGCACTACCCCGGTTTATATTCATTCCGGGTACAGTCGTAATGACGTGGCGGATGCCATGAAGCTGGCAATGGCCGGCCACCTGCAGCCCGCTGCGACTTACTACGAAGCCGAATTGAACAATGTTGCTGATCCGCTGGTCGCGATGGACCTTGAAGCTCTGTCGTGGACGGACGTGGCCAACAACACAATTATGGAGAACACGGTCAATCCGCTGCCACACATCACTGTGCTGGCATCATCAGCCGTGGCGACTGGTACCGACTTCTATCGCTTTGTCGTCCCGGCGGGTGCCCTGACACGTCGCGTCATCGTCGATCTCGACGGAACCCTGCCGACCTTCAATTCCATGATCCGAATTGTGGATTCGAATGGCGCCACGGTTATCGAAAACCTGCTCGGCAATACGCTGGATATCGGCAGCAATCAGATCAGTTCGTTCATCGACACGAATCTGTCTCCAGGCGAATACTACGTACAGATCGGTGTGCCTCCATTCGCCAGCGGGGCTGCTCCAGCCCAGCGGTATACGCTGCACCTGTCTGTTGAAGGGCACGCGATCAATGCCAATGGTCCTGCTGACCCGCTGGTCGTCAACCCCTTCCTGATGAAGGGTAGTGGTGACCTCGTACGAGTCATTGGACACTATGTCACTAACGCGGGCCCGATGGGGCACACGACCTTCCTGCCCGGCGACGACTTCGGTGGGTACTACGACACTGCCAACACCGCTCAGCGTGGCCAGAACAATTTCTTCGAAGGCTTCTACATCGATGATATTATCATCGGCTTCGCGGAACGTGGCGAAATGGTCACTGCCGCCCCGGCCGGGTCGAACTTCATCGATAACCCCGAAATCAGCAATCGCAACAACCTGAACCCCTACCAGGACATTCTGGAAGGTGCCTATGACGTGGAAATTCGCCGGGCTACTGACTACGCCAGCCTGCCCGGTGGACTGCCTAACCCACAGATCCTTGCCCGTGACACCAATGATCGCTTCACGAACGCTGTCTCAATCCGCGTTCCTGATGCCTCGTCATTGAAAGACGGTCAGACGTTCACAATCAGCGATGGGGTCAATTCAGTCACCTTTGAATACGAAGACGAGCTGCTCTCCAACGGCGTGACCCAGGGTCGCTTCGCCATTCCATTCAATCCTGCGAAGTCGGCTCAACTGGATGGTCGCTTCGAGATGAATGCGTACCGGACCGGTGAATCTGCCACGGTCATCGCCGCTCGAATCCGCGATGCCATCAATTCAACCGAAGTGCAGGGCATTCTGAAAATCCGAGCCTCGCTGTCTGACGGTGTCGACGATGCCAGTGTGTTCAGCAGCAGCGCCCTGATTAATCTCTACGGAAATGCTCTCGTTACCATCGGTGATGGCCTGCAGACCCCGCAGTCTGACGCTATGCCCGACGGGCTGTTTGGCACGATGTCAGCACTTGCAAACACCAACGGCTCCAACAGCCTGTTCACGTTCCGCAATACGACCCCGTACATCGATCCGAACACCGGCTATCCGGAACAGATCCATCAGATTCGTATTCAGCTGCCGTCCGGACAGAAGTTCGACCCGATTTCGATTCTTGGTGGTACGGGCAACGGCCCCACCATCAATAACGTGTCCGACTTCACGACGCCGACTTTCACCACGCTGGACGCCAATAATCCACGGATTCCACGGTTCTCCTTCAGCGCGGTCTTCGACCAGATTGTGATCGACTTCTCTCAGATCGTCGATGCGTCGCAGCAGGGCCCCGGATTTGAAAAGAATGACCTGCTGGTCTTCGGTCTCGATGTGGACTTCTTCGGTGAACCGATCTGGAACCTCGGAGCTGTTGTCGACGTTACCTACGGTTCCGGACGCGTTGTAACCGCTCAGTTTGTTCGCAGTGACGTGACCAGCACGATCGGCGAACTGCGTCCGATTCAGGATCCCACCGCCGTTGTCTTCCACTCCGGCTATGGTGATCAGAACCTGCGTCGCGACCAGGGCCAGATGCTGATTGCTTCAAACTTCGTATCAGACTCCCTGCAGTGGGGTATCCGATCGGATGCCGGCTTCCGCACTGGTAGCCCGAATCCGACCGGGGCCGGCGCCTTGACCCACAACGGACCACCGCGCAGCCTGCGTGAACCAAATATCAACAACTGGCTGCCCGGTATTGTTATTGCCAACAACGTGGTGGTGCAGAGTGGCACCGGCGGGATCCTGTTCAGCGGTGACGTGCCTCCAGGCGGCACAGCAACAGTCGGCCCGGTTCCAGTCGGACGCATCCTCAACAATACCATCGTCGGCAATCCGAACAACCGCCTTGGTGTGGGTATCCAGGTCGAGCAGAATTCCAGCCCGACACTGCTGAACAACGTGGTCGCCGACCTTGTCACCGGAGTATCGGTTGACGCCTCCTCGATTGCACTGGGCACCGTCATCGGTGGTACTCTGTATCGCAACAACGGTACAGATGCGGCTACTGGAGCACTTGGACTTGGCAGCTTCCCGATTTCGCTGAATGCCACAGATCCTCTGTTCGTCGATCAGACCCGTCGCAACTATTACCCGGCACCACTGTCACAGACAATCGACAGCTCGATCGACACCCTCACCGACCGCACCGGCTTCATCACCGTCCGCGATCCGCTGGGAATCAGTGTCTCCCCGATCAAGACGCCGTTCGTCGACGCTTATGGTCAGACACGTGGCGACGACCCGGCTGTGACCACACCGGCCGCTCAGGGTGCCAACGTGTTCAAGGATCGTGGGGCTATCGACCGAGTCGACTTCTTCCGACCCACTGCTTACTTCTCCACACCGCTGGATCAGTCTGAGTTGGACCTCAACTCCGCACTGGACGCCGTCTGGCTGAATTCCCCGGGGACCGTTCGCGAACTGATTATCACGCTGGCAGACGTTGGCATCGGTATCGATGACGGACGCGTGCTGACCAACGGCAACCAGTTCAAACTGTATATGGACGATGGCGTCAAACAGACGACTGACCTGCCCGACCTGCCAAACGGGACTGTCATTACTGAAGGACTGATGACACCCGGCGTGGACTACGTCTTCGTGTACAACTCCGTCACAAACGAAGTTATCTTCCGCTCGACAACGGCATTCCCGTTCGAACGTAAGTACCGAGTCGTTGTGGACAATGACAACGCCTTTGGCGATAACGTCGACGGTATTCGCGACCTGGCCGGAAACTACCTCGCACCGAATCGCACCGATGGTTCCACGCAGTTCACTCTGCTGCTCACCGATGGCATCAACGATCCACCGGTCAACACCATCCCGAATAACCAGTCCACCCCGGAAGACACAAAGTTGACATTTTCCGTCTCCGGCGGTAACGCGATCAGTGTGGCTGACGCTGACGTCTGGCTGGGAACGAATATTCTGCGAGTTCGGCTGGCGGGAGCCAACGGCGTTGTGTCACTGGCACAGACGACGGGGCTGACCTTTACAACTGGTGATGGCCTGAATGACGCCACCATGGAATTCACAGGGCTTGTCGATGCCATCAACCGCGCACTCGACGGGCTTGTGTTCTCTCCGGCACAGGACTTCTTCGGCACGGCGTCAATCACGATCACCACAAATGACCTCGGTGGCTTTACCGGCCCGCCGACACCTCCGCCGGCAGCGGAGCAGGATGTTGACGTCCTGTTGATCAACGTCACCCCGGTCAATGATGCACCGGTCTTCAATCCGCTGGTCAATCCTCCAACCGTTCGAGAAGATGCGGGACCGCAGACGGTCAACGGCTTCATGACTGGTCAGGCGGCCGGACCTGCCAATGAAACCCCACCGCAGACCATTACATCGCTGGTCACAGTGACTTCAGTCACTGGAGCGTGGACCACTGGTACGTTCTTCCGCACTCAACCGGCAATCGACGTGGTTACGGGCAACCTGACCTACGAAACAGCCCGCGATGTCAATGGCACGGCCACCATTTCGGTGATCCTCCGTGACAGCCTCGGACTGCTGAGCACACCTCAGACCTTTACGATTTCGGTCACTGCCGTCAATGATGCTCCGGTGTTCACTGTCAATGCAGTGACGCCGATCGTTGTGGCAGAGGACGCCGGTAACCAGACCGTCGACCTGATCAACACATTCTCCCCCGGTCCCGCTACTGCTCTGGACGAAGTCGGTCAGACGCTGACCTTCCGACTGACGACACCCGTGCAGACGACACCGAATCTGGCCCTCTCGCTGCTCACCGTGGATGCCAATGGCAACCTGACCTTCAGGTCAGCAGCCGATACGGCTGGTGTGGTCAGCGTCAGCCTGACCCTTGAAGACAACGGCCCCGCTACGCCTCCGGATGTTAACACGTCCTCGGCGTTCCCGTTCACCATCACAGTCACTCAGGTCAACGATGCACCTGTTGCTGTGACCGGTTCCTACATCATCGACGATGGCTACAGCCTGTCGCTGGATGCCAGTGGCAGCTACGACGTGGACGCCTTCTTCGGTGATACACTCAGCTACCGCTGGGACCTGAACAATGACGGCGTCTTCGAAACGAATGCTGGTGCCAGCCCCACACTTACTGTGGACTGGAACACTCTGAAGGGCCTGGGAATCACTTCGCCGACGATTCGCACGATCCGCCTGCAGGTGCAGGACTCAAGCGGCGCAGCGAATAATAAGACCGTTGCAACAACGTCACTGCAGACTCTGATCGTTGATTACGGTGATGCTCCGGCCGGCTTCGGCACACTGAAGGTGGATGGGGGCGCTGCTCACACCATCAGCAGCAGCCTGCGATTGGGAGCACTGGTTGACGACGAACGGACAGGTCTGCCGGGTGTCACCGCTGTTGGTGACGACAGCGATGGTCAGTCTGATGAAGACGGCGTAGCATTCCCGATTCGTCTGGAATCCAGCAACATCCCACTGCCAGCTTACGTGGACATCACCAGCACCGGTAATGGCCGTGTGGACGTTTGGCTGGATCTGAACGGCGACGGCCAGTTCAGTGCCACCGAACGCCTATCCTCCGCTACCGGCTTCCCGGTCTCCACAGGAGTCAATCGCTTTACCTTCACAATGCCCGCAGATACTCCAGTCGGAGACAAAATCCTGCGAGTCCGTCTCAGCACGGCTGGTGGATTGAGTCCTGCAGGACGCGCTGCTGATGGGGAAGTGGAAGACTATCTGGTGCCTGTGCTGACGCTGTCACAGCCTGTCACACCGGTCATTACCCGACCAATTGACATCACACCTTCCAACGGTGTTATCCCACAGACTTCCGACAGCACGCCGCAGGTCGACTGGACTGTTCACCCCGAGAACTTCTACTACCAACTTGTCGTTCGCAGTAATGCCTCCGGATCGATTGTCTTCACCGGCGCTCAGACCACCTTTGGTTTCCAGGAAGTGACCACGACTCTGCCGGTTGGCACCTACACCGCGGAAGTGACGCCTTACAACAAGGCAAACACGGCGGGTGCAGCAGCAACCTATCAGTTTGAGGTCGTGCGTGTCTCTGTCACCGGGCCAGCGGGTGACCTCAGCGGCAACCAGCCCACAATCACATGGTCTCCAGTACTGGAAACGGCTTCGTGGATCATCACGGTTCGTTCTCTGTCCATGGGAACGATTGTGCTGAAATCTGAAGTTGCTGCCACAAGCCTGGCTTCTCCGGAAACGTGGCAGCTGCCGATCGTGCTCGACATCGGACGCTACAGCGTCTCGGTTCAGGCTCGCGATCAGGCAGGTCGTACAGGAGACGACAGTGCGGCTCAGACCTTCCAGATTCGCACCGCTCCGGTTGTGAATTCTCCGGGCAATGTCACCGTACCGCGACCGACCCTCACATGGCAGGGTGTTCCGGGTGCATTCCGCTATCAGGTCGAACTGCTGAATCTGACCGACAACGTTGTAGTCAGCAGTGTATCCGGATTGCAAAGCACCTCATGGACTGTGCCGGTGGATCTGACTCTGGGTCGCTACCAGTTCCGAGTCCGTGCCGTCAATGCCTACTCGGATGTCAGCTTCTGGAGCAATTCTGTGGTGTTCGGTTACACAACACCGGTCACCGCTGTTTCACCGCTCAATGGCATTCGCCTGCCTGACTCAACTCCAACCTTTGTCTGGAATGGAGTGGCATCAGCAGACTATTACGATCTGCTGGTTTACCAGAACTTTGGCAGTAACGCCGAAGTCTTCCGTGCAGAGCGTCTGTCGGGGACTGCATTCACTCGTTCCATTGAAATGCCTCTGGGCCGATATCGCTACCAGATCCGTGCTGTCAATGAGGCTGGGGCAGGTGCAACCGATGGTGACTTCACGACAACCAGTCCGTTCTACACCTTTGTGGTGACCGAGCGACCGACGATCGTGAATCCGCCAGCAACCACGTTCCTTGCCCGCCCAACGGTCAGCTGGACACTGCCGGTAGGATCAGGCGTGGCACCGCTCAGTGACATCTGGATCAATAAGATTGAAGGCTCGGTGTCTCGCGTCGCTGTGAAGGCTGAACGAGTACCGGGTGATTCATGGACCATCAACACAGACCTCGTCCTCGGAACCTATCAGGTCTATGTCCGTACCTATTCTGAAGTTGACGCAGCCTCAGTCTCTGACTGGAGCCTGCCGAAGACGTTCCGTGTCACGACCCCGCCAACGCTGATTGGTCCGGCCGGACGCATCGATGATCAGACACCAACGCTCAGCTGGCAGGGTGTTGCCGGTGGTCAGACCTACCGCGTTTATGTGGCCAGTCTGTCACTGTCCGGTGGCCCGGTCATCCTCGATGTTTCGGGAATCAATGCCCTCAGTTACACGATTCCGAACGATCTGCCGATCGGACGGTATCGGTACTGGGCACAGGCCCGCAGTGCCTTCGGTGACATCAGCGGCTGGAGTCTGGCAAGTGACTTCCAGATCGTGACTGCTCCGACTCTGACCGGCCCATCTTCATCAACATTCATCACGACACCTTCGTTCAGCTGGACGAATATGTCTGCCACTCTGATCGGTAAACCTGCCGGAGCCACCAGCTACGACTTCCGCATCGATCAGGTACTGGCAACATCTGTTGTTTCCAACTACATCTTCCAGAATACGACGTCAACAACCTTCACGGTACCAGCGTCGAAAGCACTGCCGACCGGAACCTATCGAGCCTATGTACGGGCTCGCAGCGCCGATACGCAGGGTGACTTCACGAAGATGCTTGAGTTCTTCGTTGGTGGCCGACCGAATGTCAACGCCATCCCAGCCTCCAACAACCAGCGTCCGCTGTTTTCGTGGGGCACTGTCGATGGGGCGGTCTCCTACGAAGTGTTTGTGGTCAACCAGCTCGATCCTTCGAAGATCCTGCTGCGGCAGGCTGGCATTGCTACAACCTCCTACCAGACCACGTTCAATCTTGGACCAGGTGACTTCCGCGTCTGGGTACGGGCATTCCGCTCCAGCGATGGAACTCCGGGCCTGTGGAGCAATCCGGTTGACTTCAGGATCCTGGCCGACGCAGAGCGACCACAGGACAATGATCAGTGGATGCTGACCGCTGTGGCAGCAGTGTTCGAACAGCCAGTGGCCGACTACTCCGTCAGCATGATTCGCTCGACCGTGGCCGGTAGCCAAGCGGAATCGGTGGAACTGCCGATTGTTGCTGAACCTCCGGTTGCAGCCGTTCAGGAACAGCCCGTTCAGGTTCCGACCGGCAGCGTCGAAAAGGCTGCCGGGGAGTCCGACGAGGTACTGTCCGGCTGGGGTCAGGAAAACTGGTGGGATGCACCGCAGGTCCAGCCTGCCGTTGTGACTCAGATCGAGGCACCTGTTCAGGCTGCAGCCCGAGCTGAGGCTGACACGAAGAGTGCATCAGCTGGAGTGCTTGGTGCCCTGTTCGGAATGCTGTCTCTGCGTCGCCGCCGTCGGGACGAAGAAGGCACAGTCTGATCCGTTTCCGTTGTCATCCAGAATTCCGCGGGGCTCACCTGAGCCCCGCTTTTTTGTTGTCGCGCTGACAAACACCGCGAATGGAACCATTTCATGCAGGTCACAATTACAGCTGTCGGTCCGGATCATCGAGGTCTGGCAGATCCCATCGTGCACTACGTCACAGGCGCCGGGGCCAACATCCACGAAATCCAGATGTATGACCGCGATACCGAACACCTGTTTGCAATGCTGATGCGTATCGAATGGACGTCCGGGGCTGTCAGTGAGCTGCGTCGTGAGCTGGCGGAGATCGGTACCCAGAAAGGACTGCAGGTACGCGTCTGGTCGCGTGAGGAACACGCTCGTCCTCCCAGACTGGCAATCTGCACCACCTACCGCACGGAACCACCGCTGGCGATTCTGCGTGCCATCCGGGATCGACGACTGAAGGCCGAAGTTGCTGTGATGGCCGGCAATCGCAATGCCTGTCGCAGTCTTGCCGAACAATTCGAAATCCCATGGCTTTCCATTGGTGATGCACAGGGCAACCCTGATTACAGCCTGCTGGAGCGAACCATTGATGAAATGGAAATCGACTACGTGATACTGGCTCGTTACATGCGCGTACTTCCGGCCGAACTGTGCTGGAAATTTGCTGGTGGACGAATCATCAATCTGCATCACGGGCTGCTGCCTTCCTTTCCGGGATTTCGTCCCTATGAGGACGCCTTTCAGCATCACATGCTGTGCTTCGGGGCCACTGTGCACTTCATTGTCCCGGAACTGGATGCCGGCAATCAGATCATCTACCAGGCAGCCTTCAGTGTGCCACCCGGAACTTCGCTGGAGGAAGTGAAACGGCTGGGAGAAACCGATCACGAGCCACACTGCCTGCTGGAAGGCATCCGCCGCGTCGTGGATCGCGAAGCGGAATTGCACTTCCACCGAGTCGTTCGCCGCAGCCATTGACTGGAAATGAACGTTTTTTTCGTTTCTCAGGCGGTCCTCTGCCACTTACAATAGCGGCAGATCGATACCTTTAATTCCTTTCGAGCCCTGCAGATGCGTCTGACCGAACTGTTCAACTCCCGTTGCTTTGTGCTGTCCATCGAGATGTTCCCGCCGAAAACTGCGGAATCCTCGGAAGCGTTGAAACGCAGCCTGCTGTCATTAAACCGTTTTCGACCCGCCTTCGTATCCTGCACTTACGGTGCTGGGGGTTCCACCCGCGGCCAGACACTGGACTGGTGTCAGTGGATTCAGCAGACACTGCAGTGCCCGGCCATGGCACACTTCACCTGCGTCAGCTCAACCGTAACTGAACTGTCCGCATGGCTGGACGAAGCATGGCAGGCCGGGGTCCGCAACATTATGTCGCTGCGTGGTGATCCACCGGCAGGCCAGCAGGTCTTTACGGCTGCCGAAGGTGGACTCAGCCATGCGTCAGAGCTGACGGCCCTGATACGTCGCCAGTACCCGGATATGGGGATCGGTGTTGCCGGCTACCCTGAAAAACATGTGGAAGCCGTTTCCATGGACAGCGACCTGCACCACCTGAAAACCAAAGTCGACGCCGGTGCTGATGCCATCTTCACTCAGCTGTTTTTCATCAACGACAGCTTCCTGAAATTCCGCGATCAATGCAGTGCACTCGGAATCAATGTTCCCATCGTGCCCGGGATCATGCCGATCACTGACTTTGCTCGAATCCGACGCATCACCGCCATGTGCGGTTCAGTGATTCCTGCGGAACTCGCCAACCGTCTTGAGGCTGTGAAGGAAGACTCCGCTGCTCAGTTTGAAATCGGCGTTGAGTACGCTATTCGGCAGTGCCAGCAGCTGCAGGCTGCCGGTGTACCCGGCATCCACTTCTATGCCCTGAACAAATCAGACGCCTGTGAACGTATCCTGCAGGCACTCAACCTGCCTGTCGCCTGAAAGGCTCCCCCGAAGCTGCTCACATGTCCGCAGTCCCTCCCGTCATCGCAGGTCACAGTATCAATTTTTGCTTCGGCGAGGGCGAACTGCAGAAGCAGATCCTGTTCGACGTCGGTCTGCAGATTCAACCGGGGGAAATTGTCCTGCTGACAGGCCCTTCCGGGTCCGGAAAGACCACTCTGCTGACCCTCATCGCCGGACTCCGCAGCATGCAGCAGGGTACGCTTACGGTCCTTGGGCATGCCCTGCATACCGCCAGCCACGATGATCTGATTCGCCTGCGTCGAAAAATCGGATTCATTTTTCAGGCCCATAACCTGCTGCCGTTCCTGACAGCATTGCAGAACGTGCAGGTCATGTTTGATCTGCATCCGCAGGTCACGCGTCACGAAGCTCGTCAGCGTTCGGAATCCATGCTGCAGGAAGTCGGATTGGGTGATCGCATCAATTACCCGATTTCCAAACTCTCTGGTGGGCAACGGCAGCGAGTTGCAGTTGCTCGCGCTCTGGTCACAGACCCACAGCTGGTGCTGGCTGATGAACCCACTTCAGCGCTGGACAGCGTCACCGGACGCGAAGTCGTCAGTCGCCTGCAGACGCTGGCCCGGCAGCAGGCTCGCCCCATTCTGATGGTCACTCACGATCCTCGAATTCTTGATATCGCCGATCGTATCCTTACGATGCAGGATGGTCGACTTACCGAATCCACGGAAGCTCGTTAAGCCCCTGCGTCAGGGTTCCTGCCCCTCATTCTTTCTGGCCGCTTCAATCAATCCGGACCACTCCGGGTGATCGTGCAGAATCCGCAGATCAACATCCTCACCCAGATGCTTGTAATCATCAAACCCGGTTTCATTCGTGGCCTTGATCAGTGCGATGGCCCGATCAATCCAGCGAGTACGGTCTTCGGCTGTTGTCTCTGCACGTTCGGCCGCACGCGCAAATGAACAGGCGCCGTTGTAAAGTGCATAATCATCCCACGGCACACTCGCAATCAATCGCTCCGCAGCCTCCAGCCCGCCCTTCACCTGCCCCTGCCGGACCATCACCAGAGCTACCATACTTTCTACTTCTATATGCTCCGGAGACATTTCCGCAGCCAGACGCAGATCTTCCATGGAAGCGTCAAAGTTCCCGGCGTGCATCCGCACGGAACTTCGCCGCAACCGCGCTTCCAGCAGAAATGGATCCATTCGCAGCACATCTTCCAGCACCTTCTCAGCTTCCTCCCGGCTGTCCGCCTCACGCAACTGCTGCTCCTGCACCAGCAGACGCAGGGCCGGCGATCGCTGGGCAAGGTTTCCCCGCTGCTCGCGAGCCGTTTCACGGACATACTTATTACTGTCACGACACATCTGATTGATTAATCGACGACATTCCGGATGCACAAAGCTGGCAATCTGTGCTGTCAGAACCTGCAACTGGCTCTGTCCTCGAGCCGAAGCATCCTTCGTCCCTTCAAGTGCAGCAATCTGCCGTCGCAGCACATCCCGCAGTAAGGCAAGAGATTCTTCCGATGCGTCCTGCGACAGCAGATTAATAGCCGTCTCAGACGAATTACCGGTTTCACTCAACAGACCCGCTGCCAGCTTACGCCACTCCACATGATCCACTGCAGCCAGATACACCAGAAACTCACTTCGTCCCTGATAAGTAAACTGCTCCCATTGACTCACCATCCGATCAATCTGCGCAGGTGACGCACAGGCCAGCACCGGCTGCAGAGAACGCTGATCATCCGGACGTCCCGAATTCCGCAGCTGCCGATAATCTGCCAGCAGTGCCTCAGTCCACCGCGGATCCTTCAGAATCATGGCTGCCTGCAGAACCTCAACTGATATCTCGCCTTTCTCAATCCGCTGATTCAAAGCCTCACGAACGGCCTGCAGATCCAGAGGTTGCCCCTGACTGAGCAGAATTCGCAGCACGGGATCCTGAAACTTCGCCGGAGCAATCTGAGACAGCCGTTCCCGAATCAGAAACTGCGATGGCTCATGACGCCGGTCCAGCAGAAACGCAACCGCACCCTGAAATTCAAGCGGTTGAATACCTCCCGTCTGACCGTTGACCGCCAGCTCCAGAAAATCCCGCACCCATGCCGCCACAAACGGTGTCCACCGGTCATCTCCGGAACGCACCATCGCTGCGGCTGCCTGAGTCCTGAGTGCCGGCCTGGTTCCACCCGCCTCCCACACAACTGCCAGCGCTTTCTCTGCAGCATCCTCCCGACTGGTTGTCAGCCCCCACAACGCAGCCTGTGCCAGCTCTTCGTTGTCACCAATCGCCATTTCCTGCAACGCCGTCACAGCGCGGCGACCCGGAATCTGATTCAGCAACGCAGCCACTTCAAGCTGCTGCTGCAACGATCCGGAACGAGCACGCTCCAGAACCGCAGCCGCCTCATCCTCGGTCAGACGATCCACTGCTCCAGCCAGAGCTCCCTGCCTGATCCCCGGCGTGTCACTCTGCAGATCTCGAATTGCCTCGGACAGCGGTGCATACCGATACACTGCCGCCAGACCGTCCGCAATCGCAGCATCCAGCTTCGGATAAACCCGCAGACTGCGCCGCTGAATCGCACGGTTTCCTGACTGCACCTCTTCCATCTCAGCAACCGCCACATACCGCAACGGACGACTCAACTGAGGCAACGGGGGCGGTCCATTCCCCATCTGCGGCACCAACGCCCCGGCCGGCTGCGGATTCTTCTGCAAAGTCTGCTGCAGACCGGCCAGCCACTGTCCAACTTCATCCGACACCGACAGGCGACTGCCCACACCAGATGTGACAACAACTCGCTCTGCACCATTGCTCAATAGCTGCTCGAACTGCTGCTGCAACACCCACGCCGACAGAACATCCAGATTTCGCTGAGTCCTGATCAGCGCCAGTGCACCACCCGGGCCAAGACGCTGTGTCACCAGACCAGATGACTGGCTGGTCCACTGCAGCACATCCAGTGTACACAGTGGCTCGCTGGCAAACTGTGCAATAATCCGCCCCTCAGCATCCAGCTTCGGAGTATCATTCTCGGGTTGCCCCTCAACCCCCAGTTTCAGCATCAGACCCTGCGCAACGTCAGGCCACGGCAACAACAGAAACTCAACCTTCCCTTCAATCGACTGTCCGGCACCCAGAGTCCGCAGCTCCAGCGCACCATCTCCGCTGGGCGCCCGCCGACGCTGCAGACTGCCACCGCTGTCCACAAAGAACTCTGCCGCCGCAAGCTCCGCATCCTCCGGCCCCTGATTCGTTAAACGAACCTGCAGTTCCAGACTCAGTGCCCAGACAGCGTTCTGACGGCCCGGCTGAGCCTGTCGTACAGAACTGAGACTGCCAGCAGACTTCACCCCGACCAGCTCCATACGAATCTGTGCCGAGATACCCGGACACAGGCTAAGCCACAACAGGCCCGCCAATGTCAGCCGCCCGATTGATACCAGCCACAATTCGGAGATTCCTGACATGCTTCCACTCCCTGACGTGTACCGACGCCGCTCGCAGTCATCCCCTGCAGCATCCGCACGCAGCCCGGATTCTCGCTGACGCCAGCACTCAGGGGAAGCCGGATTCGCCGGGTTCAGCCCGCGGATTGCAGACTCGGACGATTCAGCCCCGGCTCACCCGTCAGTGAGCCATGAGCGACTTCAAATCCGTCGGGAGGAGCCAGACGATCCAGACGGGGCCTGAAAATCACCAGCAACAGCAGCGGCAGATACCACAGCACGTAATGCCCGATGTCCTGCGGATACCACAATTGAGCCGCCACGATCAGAGATGTGGAATTCCCAAGCAGATTCTCGAGGTTCCGGGGACGAGGCAACACGGTCATCGCTGTCAGCATCACAAAGAAAACTGCCGCCATCAGAATCCGAACGATACTCTGACCCAACTGCGAATCCGGCAGCAGACCCGGCTCCATAAACAGTCGGTACACCGTCCAGTTCATCGAACGAATCAGCTTTTCAACAAACGAAGGAGCATCCTGGGAAATCAGCATCAGCGTCGCAGCCAGCACAACGGCCACCGCACTGACCGAAATAATAAAACGCAGTGCCCCGCGACGACCATAAAACACAGCCCACAGCGGAATCAGGAAGATCGCGAAAAACAGAGTTCCACTGGCAAGGCCCAGCAGAATCCCGGAAACCATCGGGCGACGATAACACACAAATGCCCACGTCAGACATGCCGCCGGCAGCACATGACTGAGCTGATGCACGTACACACCAGTACATGGCAACAGCAAATACAGACACACCATCGATACGCCCAGCTGCAAACTGGCAAAGTGCAGCCTGCTGATCACCAGCAGACCCAACACCACCAGGGAATGAGCGGTGATCACAAGTCCCCGCGCCACCCAGTCAGGCCGCGTATCCGCCAGATCACCGACGATACTGCCACCAGCCGCCATCAGTGTCTCAACTGGTGCCGGCGGAACCTCGCTTTCATCCGCTAACAGCTCCACATGCTGTCGCTGCAACAGGGCCTGACCATACTGCATCGTCGCCTGCGCATGCTGAGGCGGCGATAACAACGCCACATGAGCCATCAGAATTCCAAATGCCGGTATGCACAGACACATCAATCCCGACAGATTCAGATTCTGGTCCAGCCGCGGTCGACGCGTCAGACTCTCGTCAAACATCAACCGCACCAGTAAACAGGCAGTCCCCGACAATAACAGCAGTGAACCCCAGCGAAACATCGGATGACGCAGATCACCGGCAGGCCTGAGAATCTGTCGAGCCAGTCCCTCACCACGCACTGCAGCACCACCAGGCACGCCATTTGTCTCCCCGGATGCTGCGGCCGAAGACCCCTCATCAGCACGGTACGCAACCGGAATCGTCTCACCGCGACTGGCCCCCAGCACATCAGCCATCAGCGAATTCACCTGAGTCAGCAACGGACCAACATCAGCCTGCGGTGACCAGACACGATCTCGATACAGAACTGTCGCCGTCAGACTGGTGGAAATCAGAAGCAGCAACAGCAGATCCAGATTCCGAATCGAAAACACTCGCGAAAATCGGAAGTAAACTGCAATCACCAACAGCCCGACGTAGGCCCACCACGTCGGGTTCGCGAGATCCATCGAAAGAAAAGGACGCTCGGTCATCGGCTCTGTTCACTGAGGAAACTGCCACTTCGCCAGTTCCGGCCCAAAGCAGCGAAATGCGTGCCCTCAGGCCGGAATCCGGCGAAAAATCGGCGATTAATCGGCGAATTGAACAAATGAGCAGATAAATAGCAACCAAGAACCGCGGAAACTCAGGCAATTCAACTCAGTTCTCTCAGCGACTGGCCCGCAAACTTCCACAGAATTCCCGCAATCTCGCCTCAGATTCCCCATCCACCGGCAACGCCTGACCCGCAAACGCCGGTAACAGTCGATCCCAGACTACGTTCAGCTCTTTCTGCATATCTGACGTATTCGCCGTCAGCACCACGACAGCATCCTGCTCCGGCAACACCACACAGAACTGCCCGTCCTTGCCATCGCCCCGAAATGCCCCGTGCCGACAACGCCAGAACTGAAAACCATACCCCTGATCCCAGTCACTGTCCGGGCGACTGCCGTTGCTGGTCTGCCGGGACGTTGCCAGCTGCACCCACGACTCGGGAATCAATTGCTGCCCCTTCCACTGCCCTTTCTGCAGATACAACTGCCCGAACTTCGCGACATCCTCCGTTCTCAGATACAGCCCATAGCCACCCAGCGAAATTCCCTGCGGGTTCGCGTCCCAGCGCGGAGCCTGAATGCCCAGTGGATCAAACAGACGAGGCTGCAGATACTGCACCACAGTCTGGCCGGTCACCTTCTGTACGATCGCCGACTGCATAAACGTTGCTGGAGTGTTGTAGCGGAAATGCGTCCCCGGCTTGTGCGGAACCGGATGCGCAAAAAACGCTCGAATCCAGTCAGACTCTCGTCCAAGGGAAACCTCGTCCTGATGTCCGGCCGACATCGTCAGCAGATCCCGAACTCGCATCTCCTGCAGATTCTTCGCAGGCTCAGCCGGCAGACTGTCCGGAAAGAAGCTACTCACCCGATCATCAATGCTCAGCTTACCCTCAGCCACTGCCAGACCTACAGCTGTCGATGTAAAGCTTTTACTGAGTGACCACAGCACGTGCGGCTTATCCGCCGCTTCTGGCGCCCACCACGCTTCCGCCACGACATGGCCATGGCGCAGCAGCATGAAACTGTGCATCGACTGCACCTGAGTATCTGCAGCCTGCACAAACTCCAGCACCTGCTTTGATGACACCCCCTGAGCCTCCGGACTGCTGCGCGGCAAGGCATCGTCACCAGCCATCAGCAGAGCACCACTGCAGAAAAAGAAAACTGAAAATACCAGCCGCTGAATCCGCCCCCAAATCGTATCCATAACCCCCTCCCGCGAAGCTTGTGTCACTCAGCCGATTCGACCCGCTGTAGTTCTGACACACACCTGCAGGCCCCAGAACCACCGCTGATCAGCATATCCGCGAACGTCGGGGAAAACCACACCACCGGGCAGATGTCTGCAGCGCAGCCAGTTAGCCAGTTAGCCAGTCAGCCAGTCAGCCAGTTAGCCAGTCAGCCAGTCAGCCAGTTAGCCAGTCAGCCAGTCAGCCAGTTAGCCAGTTAGCCAGTT
>CAXBSH010000056.1:0-22221 GCA_963977705.1 uncultured Planctomycetaceae bacterium | reverse complement strand
GGGGACGGACGGTGTCCGCAGTCTGGTTTCAGTGGCAGGTTTGCCGGAAGTTGTGGGTGTGCGAACCGGCACTGTGGCGGATCTGGAAGCTGACGGGGATCTGGATGTGGTGCTGGCGACGGCCACGGGGCTGGTGATTTTGCGTAATCTGGATGGGACGCAGTTTGAATTGCTGCAGGAGGGTATATCCGGCCCATCCGCCGGCGTGCAGGACGTGGTCGCGGTGGACTGGAACCGTGATCTGGCGATGGATGTGCTGGCGGTGCTGGACGACGGGACGGTTGGCGTGCTTGAGAATCTGCTGCATTCACGATTTCGCTGGGTGTCTCTGGAGGGCGTGCAGGCGGGTGCTGGCTGTGTGGATGCTGTGGTGGGTGAGTTCAACAGGGATGGTTTCTGGGATCTGGCCACTGCAGCGGGTGGTGTGCTGCAGGTCTGGAACTCGGCTGGTCGTGGGCGGCTTGAGGCGGCGGTGCCGGTGCTGCAGCTGGATGGTCGGTTTACTCGACTGACGGCGGCCGATCTGGACAATGATGGAGCAGTGGATCTGCTGGCGGGGCATGCGGGTCAGACGCAGCTGCTGCGGGGTTCGAATGACGGGACATTCAGTTCGTTGACAGGTCTGTTGCCTGCGGGTCTGGCGACTTCATCGGTGGAGGCGGTGGATCTGGATCAGGATGGTGATCTTGACTTGCTGGCTGGTGTGACGGATGGGGTGGAATCGGCTGGTGCTGCCGTGGTGCAGAAGTTTTCCGCCTTGCGGAACGAGGGTGGTGAGCGGAATAACTGGATGGAGATCGTGCCGCGTGCGATTGGCGAGGATTCGCAGTTTCCGGCGAACCGTGTGAATATGCATGCGGTGGGGGCAGTGCTGGAGGTGCGAGTGGGAGCGGAGTGGCAGTCGCTGGTGATTGATCAGCCGCGAATGCACGTGGGTCTGGGTGCTCATGAGCGAGTGGATGCGGTGCGAGTGATCTGGACTGACGGTGTGCCTCAGAATCTGACCGATCTGTCATTGCTGCGGGCTCGTCTGGCTGTGCTGGCCCCGCAGATTCTGCTGGGTTCGTGTCCTTATATTTACACGTGGAATGGCGAGCGATTTGAGTTTTTCAGTGATTGTCTGTGGGCTGCTCCCCTGGGTCTGGTGCAGGCGACGGGCGACATGGCTCCGATTCGTGAATGGGAGTATCTGTTGATTCCGGGTCGCAGTCTGAGGCCACGTGATGGTCGTTATCAGCTGCAGTTGACGGAGGAGTTGTGGGAGGCGGCGTATTTTGATGAGGTGCAGTTGCTGGCGGTGGATCATCCGGCGGACGTGCAGGTGTTTACGAATGAGAAGGTGGGAGGTCCGGATCTGGCGGCGCATCGAATTCATACGGTACGAAATCCGCGGTTGCCGATTTCCGTAGTGGATGGTCGTGGTCGCGATCTGCTGCCGGGCTTGCAGGCTCAGGATCAGCAGTATGTGCAGGCTTTTGAGCGGCGGATTGTGCAGGGGCTGACGGACGAGTGGACGATGGAGTTTGATCTGGGAGATCTGTCGGCAGAGCAACCGCTCAGGGATCCTCGGCTGGTACTGACGGGCTGGGTTTTTCCGACGGACACTTCGATCAACGAGGCGATTTTGCAGAATGAGAGTTTGCCGGTTCCGGCGGCACCATCGATTGAGGTGCCGGATGGTGCTGGTGGCTGGCGGGTTGTGCGGCCGTTTATTGGATTTCCGAGTGGCAAGACGAAGGCGATGGTGGTGGATCTGACGGGTGTGGTGACGGATGAGAACAGTCGGCTGCGTCTGCGATCCAGTATGGAGTTGTACTGGGATGCGGCATTTTTTGTGGTGAATGAGCCTGAAGTGGAGCCTTTAGCGCGGGAGTGTCGGTTGCTGGCAGCCGATCTGCATTATCGTGGGTTTTCGCAGCGGGTGTATGGACCTGAGTCGGTGTTTCGCGGTGGAGCGGGACCGGAAGGTTATGATTATGAGCGAGTGATTCGGGAACCTCGGTGGAGCGAAATGTCGGGCCGATTTACTCGTTATGGTGACGTTTCGGAATTGCTGCGGGTGCAGGACGAGCGGATGATTGTGATGGGACCGGGGGATGAGGTGACAGTGGAGTTTGCGGTGCCCTCTGAGGCTCCACCGGACGGCTGGGTACGAGATTTTGTGCTCTACAATGTGGGCTGGGACAAGGATGCGAATCTGAACACGGTTTATGGTCAGACCAGCGAGCCTTATCCGCATGGGGGGATGCAGCGATATCCGGGCGATCCGGCTGAGACGCGGGTACTGAGTGAGGACCAGCAGCAGTGGTTGCGTGAATATCAGACTCGCGAGTATCGGCCTTATGAATTTCGGGATGCGTTGCGACGCGGGAGTGATGTGTCAGTGCGTGCGGGTGGCCAGTGAGAGAGTTGTGGCGGTTGAAGGCGATTTTCTGACGAAGAGCGGCTGATGTTCTGCAGCGGGGGCGACCTGTTTCCCGGGTGCTGGTCTCTGCGGTGACTGTGTTTTTGTCTGGAGAGCTGAGTGATGCATGCGGGTGTAGCGCGGGACTTGTCGTTGCAGCACGGGCCGATCAGTGACTTATTTCCGAAAGCTGAGTCTGAGTTGCAGCGGGATGCATGGCGACTGTCTGCGGAGCAGTTGGCATTTTTTGCTGAGCATGGGTATGTGGTGGGTCCGCGACTGCTGGGGGAACTGCAGATTGAGCAGTTGCGAGCCGAGTTGACCATGATGACTCAGCCCGGCCATCCGGGCAGTGAGTACTGGTATGAGTATCATTCGAACGAATCGCGGGATCCGGGGCGGGTCCTGTTTCATGCTCTGGGTGCGTGGCGGATTGGTGTGGGGATGCATGATCTGCTGTGGCATCCGGGCGTGACGACTGTGGCCGCTCAGTTGCTGGGTGGTGCGGTGCGATTCTGGCATGATCAGTTGTTCTGCAAGCCGGCGGAGCATGGCGGAGTGGTGGCGTGGCATCAGGACTACTCCTACTGGACCAGGACTCAGCCGATGGCCCATCTGACGTGCTGGATTGGTCTGGATGACAGCACGGTTGAGAACGGCTGTGTGTATTATGTGCCGGGCAGTCATCGCTGGGATCTGCTGCCGATTACGGGTTTAGCGGGTGACATGGAGGCAATTCGGGGTGTCTTGACGCCGGCGCAGTGGGAGCAGTTTCGCAATCCGGTTCCGGTGCAGTTGAAGGCTGGAGAGTGTGTGCTGCATCATCCGTTGACGGTGCATGGTTCGTTTGAGAATCGCACATCAAATCCGCGTCGTGCGGTGGTGGTGAATATGGTGCGGGATGGAGTGCGGAGTGAGTCTGACAGTCCATTGCTTGAAGGAGTGCCTGTGATTCCTGCGGGCCAGCCTCTGGACGGTCAGTTTTTCCCGTTGCTGTACGCGGGTGTTCAGGCAGGCTGAGTTTGAATTTCCTGATCAAGCCGGGGTTGATGTCTGACAGTGGAGGCGAGCGAATGGTCCAGCGAGAGTTTCACGATGGGGTATGCCAGCGTACGGGGCGTCGTGCGGGTCTGGTGACATCAGCGATGGGGATTTCCGGGCTGGCTCTGGGAGCGCTACTGCAGCGTGATGGCTGGGCCGGGGGCGGACGTTTGTCGGCTGGTGAGGAGTCCGATTCGGCGCATGGATGGGAGCGGCCGGATGGACAGCCACATTTTGCACCACGAGCAAAGAGTGTGGTGTGGTTGTTCATGAATGGTGGCGTTTCGCACATGGAGTCATTTGATCCGAAGCCGATGCTGACGAAGTATGCCGGCAAAACAATTGCAGAGACTCCGTTTGCAGAATCGCAGAATCCAGAGAAGCTGAAGCTGGCGCGTGTGACGGTTGTGAACGACGCGAATGGTCAGCAGCGGAACCGTTTGTATCGGCTGCAGGTTGGCTATCGTCGTTATGGTGAGTGTGGGATGCAGTTGAGTGACTGGGTGCCTGAGATGGGTGCCTGTGCGGACGATCTTGCGGTGGTTCGTTCGATGTATACAACGGACGACAACCATGGTGCTCAGACGCAGTTTCATTCGGGTCGTCACATGCTGGACGGTGAGTATCCGACGCTGGGGGCGTGGGTGCATTACGGTCTGGGGTCATTGAACGAGAATCTGCCGCAGTTTATTTCGATTGGTGGGCGTGAGTACTGGAACGCGAAGGACGGGCATTATCTGGGGCCTGAGCACGACGCGGTGCCTGTGCGTGTGGATCCTGCGAATCCGCTGGATTACGGACAGCGACCGGCGGGTATCAGTCAGCGTCAGCAGCAACTTGGATTTCAGCTGACTGAGCGCTGGAATCGGCTGCGTCAGCAGCAGTACCCGGGTGACGCTGCTCTGGCCGCACGGCTGCGCAGTTACGAACTGGCCTATCGCATGCAGATGTCGGTTCCTGAGGTGCTGCAGCTGAGCACGGAGACCGAGGAGACTCAGAAGATGTACGGCCTTGACCAGCCGGAGACTCGGGAGTTCGGGACGCAGATGCTGGCGGTGCGTCGGCTGGTGGAGCGGGGAGTGCGATTTATTCAGGTGCAGCATGGAGCGGGTGGAGCTGGCGTGTGGGACGCGCATGGCGGGTTGTTATCGAATCACGAGCGAAATTTCCGGGCTGTGGACAAGCCGATCGGTGGATTACTGAGGGATCTGAAGCAGCGTGGTTTGCTGGATTCGACGCTGGTTTTGTTTGCCAGCGAATTCGGTCGTACGCCGGGAACGCAGGGATCAGACGGTCGGGATCACCACATTTACGGATTCTCGGTGTGGCTGGCGGGGGGTGGAGTGCGTGGTGGGCTGGTGCATGGGGCGACGGATGAGATTGGGTTTCATGCGGTGGAGGATCGGCATTATGTGACGGACATTCACGCGACGATTCTGCGGCAGCTGGGTCTGGATTCGCGGCGACTTGAATTGCCGGACCGCAAGCGTCTGGACATTGACCATGGTCAGCCGATTACGGGGATTCTGGGGGCCTGAGGGGTGGTGTTGGGAGGGCTCCCGTGAGTGGTTTCGGACAGTTTTTCGCCTCGATTACCGGTAATTCTGGCTTTGATGGCGGTTTTTTGCTCGGATTTGGACTCCGGTGCGCGGCGTTTGGTTGTTCCGCACCTGTTCATGCGTCATAGTATTTCGAGATCTGCTGTTCAGGTTTGAGGCCGGTGGAAGCAGGTGGGAATTGATCCGTGACAGAAGAACCTCAGAACTCGAAACCATCAAACAAGGTGACTCAGCTGGGTGATTTTGCGCTGCAGCGTGAACTCGGCCAGGGGGGGATGGGGAAGGTCTTTCTTGCTCGTCAGGTCAGCCTTGACCGTCTTGTTGCCGTCAAGACGTTATCCCGAGAGCTGTCGAAGAAGGAAGGTTTCATCGCTCGGTTTGAGCGTGAAGCTCGTTCGATGGCGAAGATTGACCATCCGAATGTGCTGAAGATCTATGCGGTGGATTCGGCGCACGGGATTCACTTTGCCGCTATTGAATACGTGGACGGTCAAAGTCTGCAGAAGTGGCTGGACCAGATTGACAAGCTGGCGGTTGGTGATGCGGTGCATCTGGCCATTCGCTGTGCTGAAGCGCTGCGATTTGCGCATGCAGAGAACATGGTGCATCGGGACATCAAGCCGGACAACATCCTGCTGACGAAGAAGGGTGTTGTGAAGGTTGCGGACTTTGGTCTGGCCAAAGCGATGGACGATGACGTCTCGATGACGCAAAGTGGTACGGGTCTTGGGACGCCATTGTATATGGCTCCTGAACAGGCTCGGAATGCCAAGCATGTGGACAGTCGTTCGGACATCTATGCGTTGGGTGTCACGTTGTATCACATGCTGACGGGCCAACTGCCCTATACGGGCAAAACGACTCTGGAAGTGATCATGGCGAAAGAGAAGGGGCGTTACGCTTCAGCTCGATCGCTGCGTCCCGAGGTCTCCGAGCGGCTGGACATGATCGTCGATAAGATGATGGCGAAGGATCCGGCGCAGCGTTACAAGTCGTGCGATGACGTGCTGAAGGATCTGCAGGCGCTGGGCATTCAGACGGACGCCCTGTCGTTTATTGCGGGTGCAGAAAGTTCGCCCGCAGCTCGACCAGCGGGTAATGTGCCGCTGGCCGCAACGGCTCCGGGGGCTCGTAAAGTCGCTTCGACTTCTCCGTCTTTCGGTTCGGAAACAGCGACTCAGACGGGAACTCGGATCTGGTACGTACAATTCGAGGATGCGAAGGGAAAGTCAATTGTTGAGAAGCATTCAACGGGACGAATTCTGAAGATGCTGGCTGCGGGTCAGTTGACCGCGAAGGCTCGTGCTAAGGTGTCGGCAGACGGTGCTTATTATCCGTTGGCCCAGTTCCCTGAGTTTGCGAAGGCTGTCGAAGACAGTATTGCTCGGCGGACAGCCGCCATCCGCAAAGAGGATATGAAATCGCTCTACAGTCGTGTTGAGCGTGACCAGAAGATGTTTTACCTGAAGCGAAAGGTGAAGGATTTCTTTCGCAACGTCTACGGTCTGGTGACGCTGCTGGTGTTGCTGGCGGCGATTGGGTTTGGGTTGTGGCAGGTGTACCAGCATGGTGCGACTCTGCCGGGCAAAGTGATGGATCTGATCGGTTTCAATGGTCAGTCCTCAGCGTTGCCGCAGACATCGACAGAGCAGGTTTCTGAGCAGGACAAAGTCCTTTCTGAGGGAGGAATCGTTCCTTCCGGCACTGTAAAGCCTCGGTGAGTTTGGCGTGGAACAGACGGCGGAACCAGCGAGGGGTGTGCTGTTAGCGCGTGGCGGAATCCGGGGATTGCCGAAGCGTCCTCTGCGGGATGGTCTGCTTGTCGGTCTCGTCGTGGCGCTGTTGTGGTCACCATTTGTCGTCATCAATTTCTGGTATACCTCGAATGCTCAGGTGCAGTCCTTCAATACGCGATTGCAGCAGCAGGGCCTGCTGCTGTCTCGCTCTTTGATCAACGACGGACTTGCCCTGCAGCGTTTTCTGCAGATGATCGCGCTGGATTCCGCAGTCGGCAGAACATCGAGTGAACTGACGGAGTTGCTTCACGACTGGGTGGGATTTCATTCGGGCTGTGTCGCGGTTTTTCAGCTCAAAGATTCTGCGATCAATGGAGTCTCGATCCGAGGAGACATCCGATCGTGGGACGAGCTGCGTGGCAGGGTTGAGGGGCTGCAGCCGCAGCTGTCTGACAGGATTGACGGCCAGCGGGATGTGCTGAAGTCTGAGACGGCGCTGGTGCTGCCGATGCTGCAGAATCCCGTAGTCACGACAGCTCCGTTTCAGCTGGATGGTATGTCGCTGGTGCTGTTATATGGTGAGACGCGACTGCCATTGTCTGAGGGTGGGGCAGCGTTTGGTCTGTTGGTTAGTCTGGATCAGCACCTTTCGCCGCTGGAATCAACGCAGGCTGCCCGAGCTGGTGAACTGATGCGAATATCGATCTGTGATCAGCAGGGGAAGAGTCTGCTGGGATGCGATCGAAGTGAGTTAAGTCATCCCTGTAGGTGCAGCGTTCCAGTTCCAGGTGACACGTGGGAGCTGCTGTCGATGCCGAGGGATGGCTGGACCAACTGGGCATCCGGCTTGATTATGGTGAATGCGGGTGCAGCACTGGCCATGGCAACAGCCGCGACTGTGGTGACTATGCAGTATTCGCGTGAGCGAATGGCGGTAGCGCGGGAACTGGCTGAAACGAATATCAATCTGTCTGTAGCGCTTGAGCAGCGTATGCGTCTGGAGGAGGCGCGTGACCGGGCGTTTGCTGATCTGGCACGGTCGCGGCAACTGGAATCTGTGGGTCGACTGGCCGGTGGTGTTGCGCATGAATTCAATAATCTGCTGCAGGTCATTCTGGGCCATACTGATCTGCTGCTGACAGCGGTTCCGACGCCAAGGCCCGTGTCTGATGGGCTGCAGCAGATTGAACGAGCTGGTAAGCGTGCATCGGAACTGACGCGGCAATTGCTGGCGTTTTCAAGTCGCGAACCGGCCTCGCCTGCTGTGACGAATCTGGTGAGTGCCATAACGGATGGTTTGCGACTGATGCGGCCCGCTGTGAAGAAGCGAACGCAATTGGAGTGGAAGGCTCCGGATGCTGACATTCTGGTACCGATGGACGGTCTGCATTTTGATCAGATCCTGCTGAATCTGCTGTTGAATTCGGATCTGGCAATGCCTGAAGGTGGGCGCATCCTGCTGGGGCTGCGTCGGGTGGCAGCCGGTGAACCTGCGGGTGAGGCGGGGTTGTGCGAAGTCGCCAGTGTGATGCTGACGGTGGCTGATCAGGGCTGCGGGATGTCGCCAGAGACGTTATCGCGGGTCTTTGACCCGTTCTTCTCGACTCGCGGACCCACCGCCGGTACTGGTCTGGGACTGTCGCTGGTTTACGGACTGATGAAGCAGTGTGGTGGCCGAGTTCATCTGGCCAGCGTTGAGAACGAGGGTACGACTGTGACTCTGGTATTCCCGCTTGTCGAGGCAGCGGCAGGCGGCTCAGCAACAGAGATTGGATCCTGAGTGACGTTTTCGGTCGCCGGGATTCAGCGGGTGTTCTGGCGTCGCAGGTCGAGTGTGCAGGGGAAGTCCGGTGATATGCGTGGTTCGCTGGGTCTGAAGTGTGAGGGTGTGTGTCCCATCCGAAAGAAGCGTGCCGCGCGGCGACTTTCCGCTGCCAGTGCATTCACCGGGAAGCCCTCGGGATTCAGGCCACCCGGGTGATCGACGTGGTAGCGACAACCGCCGAGTGAGCGGCCGGCAGCGGTATCGAACACATCGACTGTCAGGGGCACGTGCAGTCCGATTGTGGGGTGCAGGCAGCTGGGCGGTGCCCACGCTCGATAACGCACGCCGGCGATAAATTCGCCGGGTGTGTCTGTGGCTGTCAGCGGAACACGGACGCCATTGACGACGATTGCCAGATGCTGAGCGTGAAGTCCGGTGACGTGCAGCTGCAGTCGTTCGACAGACGAGTCGACATATCGAGTGGTACCGCCACTGCCCGGCTCTTCGCCCAGCACATACCAGGGTTCAAGGGCCTGTCTGAGTCTGATGTGCAGTCCGGCTGTGCGAAATTCGCCGATGGGTGGGCAGCGGAAATCGAAATGTGGTGCGAACCACTGCGGTTCGAAATTGAACCCGGCCTGCTGCAGCGATGTGAGCACGTGGCCGAGGTCATTCCAGAGGAAGTGCGGCAGCAGGCAGCGATCGTGGAGTGCCGTGCGCCAGTGGATTAACGGTTCGCGATAGGGCTGCTGCCAGAACGTGGCCACAAGAGCGCGGACGAGCAGCTGCTGTGTCAGGCTCATCCGTGGATGTGGAGGCATCTCGAAGCCACGCAGCTCGACCAGTCCCAGCCGACCGGCCGCATGATCGGGTGAGCAGAGTTTGTCGATGCAGATTTCAGCGCGGTGGGTGTTTCCGGTGAGATCGATCAGCAGATTACGGAACAGCCGATCAACCAGCCACGGAGCGATCCAGCCGGAGCCGGGTTCAGGGACCTGACTGAATGCCGTTTCCAGTTCGTAAAGGGCATCTCTTCGCCCTTCGTCGACTCGCGGAGCCTGGCTGGTTGGCCCGATGAACAGACTGGAGAACAGCCAGGACAGCGAAGGGTGATTGTTCCAGAATCCGATCAGGCTGCGGAGCAGGTCTGGTCGTCGCAGGAAAGGGCTGTCAGCGGGTGTGGCAGCGCCGAGTACGAGGTGATTTCCACCCCCGGTTCCGGTATGTCGTCCATCCTGCTGAAATTTCTCGGTGCCAAGTCGGCACTGCCGTGCTTCGGCGTAGACACCTTCGGTGATTTGCCGCAGCTGCTGCCAGTTGTGAGCGGGGTGGACATTGACTTCGATCACACCGGGGTCGGGTGTGACTTTCAGGAATTCGATGCGTGGGTCGTGGGGTGGCAGATAGCCTTCGATCACCACAGGCATCTGCAGCAGTTCAGCGGTGGCTTCGATACTGGCCAGCAGGTCGAGGTAATCTTCGAGTGTGCCCACGGGGGGCATGAATGCGTGCAGTTTGCCGTTACGCGGTTCAATACAGAGCGCCGTTCGAACGACGCGACTGCCGGGTGGGGCTGTCAGCCACGGATCGGCAGACTCATCCGGATCGTCCAGCAGTCCCAGCCGCTGCAGGATCTGTCGCTGCGGCGCGGGGAAGGAACCGGCGTCTGAGGCCAACCGCTGTTCGGCCGTGCGTCTGAGTTCTGTATAACCGGGTAATGGGGGCCGATCAGCGAACGGATCGCGCACGGGATCAGCGCTGCTGGAAGAAGCTGGCAGTGATTCGAGTGGCAGGCGCAAACCGATGGGCGAGTCGCCTGGGATGAGAAACAGGCGATGCGAGCGAAACGGCCAGAATCCACTGGCCCACGTGGCATTGGCCTGCCACCACGGACGTGAGAGTGGCAGGACAAAGCCGGCTGGTCTGGCGATTCCTCGCTGCAGTGCGCGAGTAAGGCGGCGACGATCTTCATCAGAGTCCGGATCGAAGTCCCGCAGACTGACATCTACGGGCGCGCGATTTTCGACCTGCAGCAGATGCAGCACATCTTCATAGGCCGGTCGAATCCACTGCTGCTCGACATTCAGTCGGGACGCGAGTGCGCAGATGAACTGGCCGGCCGCATGTTCGTCGGCTGCCGGACCGTTCTGCGGAGCGTGATCACTGTGCAGTCCGGCGAGGAGTGCGGGGTTATTCCAGATGGGTTGACCGTCGCGGCGCCAGAGGCAGGTATAGGCCCAGCGTGGCAGTGATTCACCCGGATACCATTTTCCCTGGCCGTAATGCAGCAGGCCACCGGGGGCAAAGCGCTGCCGCAGGCGACGAATCAACTGGTCTGACAATTGCTGTTTACGAGGACCGACGGCGGCTGAGTTCCATTCTGCACCCTCCATATCATCGATGGAGACAAACGTGGGTTCGCCGCCCATGGTCAGCCGTACGTCGTGGTCGGCCAGTCGTTGATCGACCTGCTGACCACAGGCATCAATGCGTTCCCAGACCTGTTCGGTGTATGGCAGAGTGACTCGCGGGTCCTCGTGGATGCGCGTGACCTGCATGTGGACATCGAAGCTGACTTCGCAGGGATCCACAGCACCTGAGATCGGAGCAGCGGACTGGGGTGCTGGGGTGGCGGCAAGGGGAATATGGCCTTCGCCGGTAAACAAACCGGACGTTGGATCGAGCCCGACCCAGCCGGCACCAGGCAGGTAGACTTCGGTCCACGCATGCAGATCGGTGAAGTCGGCAGCGGGACCGGCCGGCCCTTCGAGCGGTTGCTGATCGGCTGTGAGTTGAATGAGGTATCCGGAGACGAAGCGGGCAGCCAGCCCGAAGCTGCGCAGCAGGTGCACGAGCAGCCACGCGGAATCACGGCAGGAGCCGGATCGTTTTTTCAGCGTCTCTTCGGGTGACTGAACCCCAGGTTGCATGCGGATCAGGTAGCTGATGGACTGTTGCAGCAGCACATTGAGGTCGACAAGGAAACTGACGGTGCGTCTGGGGCGTACGTCGACCCTGCGGCGGAATTCGAGAAAGTCCGGGTGGTCGCAGATGGGCTGCAGGAAGGGGGTCAGGTCCTGTGCGAGGTCGGCATCGTATTGGAACGGAAATTCGGTGGCGGCTTCTTCGAGGAAGAAGTCGAAGGGGTTGATGACCGTCATGTCGGCGATGAGATCGACAGAGACCTGCAGCCGGGTGGCGGGTGTGGGAAAAACGATGCGGGCGAGGTAATTGCCGAAGGGATCCTGCTGCCAGTTGATGAAGTGGCTTTCCGGCTGAATCTTCAGGGAAAAGGCATCGATCGGGGTACGGCAGTGAGGGGCCGGTCGGAGCCGAATCACGTGTGGGCTGAGTGCGACTGGCCGGTCGTAGGTGTAGGTCGTCTGATGGACGAGAGCAGCTTTGATGGGCATGATTGTGAATTCTGGGTGGCGAGTTGATCGCCAGTCCGTCTGAGCGTCGGTTCGGTGACAAGCGGGAGGACCCGGTGGTCAGCGGATTTCGAGCACTGCAGCGGTTGATGATGCCGGCGGATTGCGACACTTGACGCCGGGTGCGAGTGCATCCAGAGGATGGACCTGCGCTGGTGGGGTTGGGCTGTCCCGGCTGACAATTGCCTGGAGGAAGTTATACCGCCTGCCGCGGATGTGTCCCAGAGCGACTGCGTGTGCAGTGACAAAAAGCCGAATTTTCCCGCTTCTGCTGTCGTTGCACACGGGGCGTCGGCAGCAAGCCTTATGCAGTTGTGGTCAGCAGGTCTGACTGCAGGCTGGAAAAATCGAAGGGGTCGCTGTAGTAGTCGGTTCCGTCGTCATCCCGGAAATGCAGTTGCACGGAGCTGCCCTGCACGGCCACCAGTGTAACCAGCAGATTGCCAACCCGGACGGAGTCTCCGGGTACCAGATCGATGTGGTGAAGCTGCATGGACTACGAACGCCTGTTCTTAGGGGATTGCATCCGTGAGAAAGGGAGAGTGGTCTGGCGACATCAGGGTGTTGCAGGAGTCTGCAGTTGGAAATTGATGGCGACAGGACCGTGGATGCACTGGTTCTGTTATAGCGATCATGAAAAACGTGTTCAAACGGGAACGGTTGTTTCTGACAAGGAAACAGATTGATTACGTGATCCAGAAATTTCTGGCTCTGCTCACTTGCAGAAAATTCCCGTTTTGGTTCTCAGGCCCTTTTGCTCGGACGGTTCGGCTTCGCAGGTCGCAGCGTGCCGGGTACAACACGCGTCAGCGAGCCCACTGCATTGAACTTCTGTCCGAGATGATGATCCGAGGTAATCCGTGAGTACATCTTCGAATAACTGTGCCGGCGCGGTTGCTGACACGACTGGCAATCCACTGCTGGTGAATGCTGGACTGCCACCGTTTGCGGACATTCGTCCGGAGCATGTTGCGGGTGCGGTGCAGTGTATCGTCCGTCGCAGTCGAGAGATTCTGCAGCAGGTTGAGTCTGTCGACACCGACGGCTGGAGTGCTCTGATGCAGCCACTGGAGGCCATCGATCTGTTGTTTGAGTATGGTTGGGGCCCGGTGGAGCATTTGTTGAGTGTCTGCAGTACGGACGAGCTGCGGGCGGCGCATGAGTCTGTGCTGTCACAGATTGTGGAGCTGCGTCTGGCTTTGCGTCAGAGTGAGCCGTTGTATCGTCGCCTGCTGCGACTGCGTGAAACTGTGGGGCGAGACGGCAGCGAAACTCGTCGTCGGATTGTGGAACGCATGATTCAGAGTGCAGAGCAGTCCGGAATTGCTCTGCAGGGGCCGCAGCGAGAGCGATTCAATGAAATCCAGCAGCAGCTGTCGCAGCTGGCGACGGATTTTTCCAACCATGTGCTGGACGCCACAAAGGCGTGGCAGCTGGATCTGACCAGCGCTGAGGCTGTGGTTGGGCTGCCGGAGAGCCTGCGACGTCTGATGGCGGCCGGGTGGTCACGGGCTGCCGAGCATGCTGGGAAGCCGGCGGCCACTGCGGAAAGTGGCCCGTGGCGGATCACGCTGGATCAGCCGTGTTTCGGTCCCTTCATGGAGCATTGTCGGGATCGCGGACTGCGGGAGGCGGTTTACCGCGCGTACATCACTCGAGCATCTGCCGGTCAGGTAGACAATGGGCCGTTGATCGCGCGGATTCTGCAGCTGCGGCGGGAGCAGGCCGGGTTGCTGGGCTTCGAGTGTTTTGCCGATCTGAGTCTGTCGCAGAAGATGGCGGGTGACGTGGCAGCGGTGCAGCAGATGTTTGATCGACTGCTGCAGGCTTCGTTTGATCAGGCGAAGCGCGAGCTTGAGGAATTGACGGAACTGGCCACGCAGCAGGGCCACACCGGCGCGCTGGCTCAGTGGGATATCCCGTACTGGGCAGAGCGTCTGCGGGAGCAGCGTTTTTCGTTTACGGACGAGCAGTTGCGTCCCTATTTTTCGCTGGATCGAGTGCTGGACGGTCTGTTCGGTCTGACGGAACGATTGTTCGGGATGCGGGTCAGACGATCTGCGGATACGGTGTCGGTGTGGGATCCGGACGTGCGGTATTACGAGGTGCTGAACGAGCAGGGGCAGCAGATTGCCGGCTTTTTCCTCGATCCGTACTCAAGACCTCACAACAAGCGTCCGGGGGCTTGGATGAACGACTGCATAGGCCGGTCTGTTTCCGACTGTGGCATTCGGCTGCCGGTCGCCCATCTGATCTGCAATAGTACTCCACCGTCAGGCGGAAAGCCGGCGTTGATGACATTTCGTGAGGTTGAAACGCTGTTTCACGAGTTTGGCCATGGTCTGCAGCATATGCTGACGACGGTGGATGAGCGGGATGCGGCGGGGATCAGTGGAGTGGAATGGGATGCGGTAGAGCTGCCCAGTCAGTTTCTGGAGCTGTGGTGCCTGCATCGCGAGACTTTGATGGCGATGGCACGGCACTATGAAACTGGTGAGAGTCTGCCTGAGGACCTGTATGAAAAGTTGCGTGAATCGCGGACATTTCGGTCGGCGTCGCAGATGTTGCGGCAGCTGCAGTTCGGAATGATCGACCTCGCACTGCACTCAGGGTACAACCCGGATGGTGGTGAGACGCCGTTTGAGGTTGAGCAGCGGGTGTTGTCGATTACCAGCCTGATTCCTCCGTTGCCGGAAAACCGCTTCCTCTGCTCATTTGCTCATATTTTTGCTGGCGGCTACGCAGCCGGGTACTACAGTTATAAGTGGGCAGAGGTATTGAGTGCGGATGCCTTTGCGGCATTTGAAGAGGCGGGTCTGGACAACTCACAGGCGCTGCAGCGGACCGGGCGTCTGTTTCGTGACACAGTTCTGGCGCTCGGTGGTAGTCGACATCCGCTTGAAGTGTTCAGGGCCTTCCGCGGTCGGGACCCGGACCCAACGGCCCTGCTGCGCCAATCCGGTCTCCTGACAGGCAACTGAAAACAGGCTACCGAAAACTGACAACTGAAAACCGAAAACTGACAACTGAAAACCGTGGTGCGAAATGCAGGGACCTGTGGAAAAACAGTTTGATGTGGTGGTGATCGGCACCGGGCCTGGTGGCGAGGGGGCTTCGATGGAAGCCACCAAGCAGGGCAAGCGAGTGTGTGCCATAGAGCGGATGCCGCAGATCGGTGGCAACTGCACGCATCTGGGAACGATTCCCAGCAAGTCGCTGCGGGCGGCGATTTACCGGCTGATGGATGTGAACTCGGCGCCTGTATTCCGGCAGTTGGGCCTGCATCTGGAACTCAGTTTTCGCGACCTCCGCCGTAGTGCTCAGTCGGTCATTGACCAGCAGGTGGCGATGCGTCGCAGTTTCTACGACCGCAATGATGTGGAGGTTCTGAACGGGGAGGCGACATTTGTGTCTCCGCATTGCGTGCGAGTTGTGCATGCGGACGGCAGCAGCACACTGGCGCATGCGTCGTCGTTCGTGATTGCGACGGGGTCGCGTCCGTATCGACCGCCTGAGATTGATTTCAATCATCCGCGAGTGTTTGACAGCGACACGGTTCTGAATCTGCCGGAAACGCCCAAATCGATGACGATTTACGGGGCTGGTGTGATTGGCTGCGAGTATGCGTCGATGTTTCGCAACCTGCAGGTGAAGCTGAATCTGGTGAATACTCGTGACCGGATGCTTGAGTTTCTGGATGATGAAATCTGTGATGCTCTTGCGTATCACATGCGGGATACGGGAGTGCGGATTCGGAACAACGAGCAGTTCGAGCGTCTGGAAACGTTTGACGACCATGTGGTGCTGCACCTGAAATCCGGCAAGCAGCTGCGCAGTGATGTGTTGCTGTGGGCCAATGGTCGCACTGGGAATACCGAGGGGCTGGGACTGCCGGCGATCGGGATTCAGCCGAACCACCGTGGCCAGATCGAAGTGAATGAAGATCTGCAGACAGTGCTGCCGCATGTGTACGCGGTGGGTGATGTGATTGGTGTTCCGGCACTGGCCAGTGCGGCCTATATCCAGGGGCGATTTGCCGCGCGTCATCTGGGCGAAGGCGGTTCCGATCATTTCCGTATCAGCGACATTCCTGCCGGGATCTACACCAGCCCTGAGATCAGCAGCATCGGTCGGACTGAACGCGAGCTGACCGAGGCGAAGGTGCCGTATGAAGTTGGGCATTCGATGTTCAAGAACCTGGCCAGAGCTCAGATCATGGGCCGCCCAGTCGGCATGCTGAAGATTCTGTTTCACAGGCAAACGCTGGAACTGCTGGGAGTGCACTGTTTTGGAGTGAATGCCAGCGAGATCATCCACATTGGGCAGGCCATCATGGCCCAGCCCGCCCCACAAAATTCTCTGCTGTACTTTATCAACACCACTTTTAACTATCCCACGATGGCCGAAGCCTATCGCGTGGCGGCTTTGAATGGCTACAACCGGCTGCACTGATCTGGTCGTAACCTGCCGAGCGGGTCAAGTTCGGCCGGGAATCACCAATTTTCTGCCAGATTCTCGGACTGTTTTCAGACATCTGTCGGTGACTTTCAGCCGACATTAGTGTTAAATCCTGAGGACGCTCGTTTTTCGGACTCGCCACTAGGTGTACCCATGATCAGTTTTCGCATCATTGCTGGTTGTTTGGCGGCGGCATTTGTGTTGCAGCTGCAGCCCGCTTTTGCTCAGTCGGGCGGCGGTGGCGGCGGTGGCGGCGGTGGTGGTTTTGGGGGCGGCAGCACCGGTGGGCTCAACATGAGTTCCCTGTCGGGGCTGTCGGGCCTTTCGGGGCTTACAGGCCTTTCTGGTTTGGGTGGTGGGGGCATCGGGACGTCGACCGGTATGACGGGCGGGACCTCGACCAGTGGTCGTTCAACAACTGGAACGTCTTCGACGTCGATGTCCAGCCGATCGACCGGCAGCACCACCAGTAGCTTTGGGGGCAACAGCAGCAGTGGTTCGATGTCAGGAACCAGTAGTAGTTCGGGCCAGTCGGGTCTTTCTGGTACGGGGACATCGGGTTTGAACGGCGGCCAGTCCGTGAATACTCAGGCGCAGAACTTTGTTGGTGGCAGCGGTGCTCAGAGTTTTGTGGGTGGTGGCATGCAGGGGAATGCCAATCGCAGCAATCGGCAGTTCCAGGCATTTCAGCAACAGCAGGGAATGACCAATCAGGGGATGGGTACAACTGGCAGTCCGCGGCAGATCAAGTCTGCCTTGCGAGTAAATTTTTCCGGGCCAGCAGCGAGTGATCTGCAGAGATCCGGTCGGACGGCTCCGGCAAATCGCGCTTCGCTCGACAGGTTTGCTGCGAAGAATCCTCAGTTTGCCGGTCTGAATGTCACTCTCAGTCCGACCGGTGTGGCGGTACTTCAGGGTACGGTGCCTTCGGCTGATGCAGCTCGGCTGGCCGCCAATCTGCTGCGTCTTCAGCCAGGCGTTCGCAGTGTGGACAATCAGGCCACCATTGACCAGGGTGCTCAGCAGTAGTTGTTTGTCCCCGTTCTGCCTGGTAATTCGCAGTATTGGATCTCCTGTTGAAGGATGTTTCATGGCGACCAGTATGCGAGTGGCAACTGCTGCTGTCGTCGGTGGTCTCGTGATGTTTGTGTGCGGCGCTGTTCTGCACGTGGGGCTTGAACTGGAGACTCGCACAATCGGTGTGTCCAGCAGTGAATCACAACTGCGGCAACTTCTGGCGAACCAGAGTCATTCCCCGGGCTTTTATGCTTTCCCTTCGCTGCCACCAGAGCTGGAAACAGCACCTAAGGCTGTTGCTGCGTATGAACTGGAATGGATGAAAGGTCCGTCTGGGATCCTGTTGGTTGCCCCCACTGGTGAAGCCTCGATGGGGCCTGTGCAGTTGCTGGGTGAACTGTTCTGCAACATCGCCGCCTGTGCTCTGGCCTGTCTACTGCTGATCAGTCAGGGAAATGCTTCATTCGTGCGACGCTGCTTTGGATTCCTGTTGCTTGCTCCAGTCTCCACACTGACGCTGACTGCTTCGCATGTGTTATGGTATCGGTTTCCGCATCAATTTGCGATTGACGGCTTGTGGGTGGCCCTGGTTGAATGGTCTCTGGCCGGTTTGGTGATGGCGTGGATTCTGCGCGGTCGGCATCGTATCAGTGGTGACCGTGCGACGCTGCCTTTGTCCTGACAAAAGCAGTTTGACGAAAATGCTCAGCAGCGATTTCATCGTGCAAAACGACAATCGACATTCATCCTGCACAAGTTCGAGGTTTTCCGGGTGCCACTGGCTTCCTCATGATTGAGGTGCAGCCAATGCATAGCCGTGGCAACGTGCTTTGGGTTGGGATCAACGGGAAATCTTTGCGATCCTGAACGTAACGATTTGGCTGGGGCCAGGAAAAGCCGTTTGCGAAAAACCGGAGTTTGAACGTTGCGTTGACGTGTTCTGCCCTCATGGGAACGGCATCAGAACGCTGAATTGATCAGACTAACGGGCCGCGGGAAACCGCATTAGATACTCGCACGCCCTTGCCGTTGACAGCGTCCTCAGCCTGCTTGTTCCGGATGTGTGAGGACCACAAATCTTCAGGCCTGCCTGGCAACCGACTGCAAACCTGTCGATTCTGGCGGCAACAAACTTGCTGTTCACCGTCTACGTCCATGTCGTTACTTTGCGATAAAACGCAACCAACCGCGACTCACAACAGCACCCGTCAGGTTCCGCTACAGTTCGCCACTGGGATTGCCGAGCACCAGTTTGGTGACGCTGATCCAGCCAGCTTTGGCTCGGCGGAAGCCTCGCCCTGCCGACTTGGGGGGAGGTGGTGCGTGGGGAGATGCGGCTCGGCGGGAGCCTCGCCCTGCCGAAGGGGCAATGCGCGTTCACTGACCACTGACCACTGACCACTGACCACTGATTACTGACCACTGACCACTGATTACTGACCACTGATTACTGATTACTGATTACTGACAACTGACAACTGCTGCGGCCTGTTTTTCAGCGTCCGGCGGCGGATTCCAGTTGCAGTGTCATGCGGGCGATGCGGTCAGACAGCTTTTCGCTGCTCAGTTTTTCACGCAGTCGCGCGACGATCAATGGAAAGGCGAGCGGTGTGAAACGTTCGGGTTGTCGTCGCACCAGCTGCATGCTTTGCAGACTCTGCAGTGTGGTCAGCAGTCGCGAGTGTTCCAGTTGCCGTTCAAGGACCTCAGAGCCTGCCTGCTGCAGCAGCAGGTTCCGGGGGTCGTAACTGGCAAACACATCGTACAGCAGCCCGCTGCTGGCCTGCAGTTGTCGAGCGGAGCGTGGTTGACCGGGAAATCCCTGAAACACCAGCCCGGCGACTCGAGCGATTTCGCGGAACTGTCGTTTCCCCATTTCGGCCGCATTGATGCACTGCAGTAATTCGCTGTGCAGTGAATCGGGGCTGAGCAGGCCATGCTGCAGAGCTTCGTCCAGTTCGGGTGCCGTGGCGGACAGCAATTCAAAGCCGTAGTCGTTCACCGACATCGTGAAGGTGATGGGCTGCCTGCGGGACAAACGCCAGGCGAACAGCGCCGAGAGACCTTCGTGGACAAGTCGACCGGCAAACGGGTAGAACAGCGTGTGGTAGCCTTCGCGGGAACGGATCTGTTCGATGAGCAGTTCGGTGGGTCGGGGAATCACCGACCAGCGTGATTGCAGTTCCAGCAGGGGCCTGACGGCTTCCAGCTCTGGTCCTGCGAAGATACCGCTGGCCGCCTGATCCAGTCGAAGTCTGACGGCGTGGGCCAGTTCGGTGGAAAGTGGCATGCGACCGCCCATCCAGCGTGGAATCCGCGCCTGTTTGGAGGCAGGTGCCCGACGCACATAAACCTTCATGTCACGAATCTGCACCAGTTCCACAGTGCGACCGGCGAAGATGAAGGTTTCACCGGGATTGATTTTTGACAGGAACGATTCTTCGATTGTTCCCAGCCTGGGGCCGCCAATGAATTGCACGACCAGACTGGCATCGCTGGTGATGGTGCCAATTGACATGCGATGCTGCCGGGCGATGCGTTCGCTGCCCACGAACCACAGTCCTTCGAATTCGCGGAGCCGATGATAGTCGGGGTAGGCTTTGAGCGATTGTCCACCGCGTGCGGTGAAATCGAGAGCCCAGTTCCATTCGTCAAGGCTCAGATCGGCATAGCTGGAGGTGGTGCGGATTTCGGAGTAGAGGTCGGCAGCGTCGAATCCGGTTCCGGAGGCGATGGTGACGAGGTGCTGACACAGGACGTCGATGGGGGCTCGATGGGGCGTGCGTCCTTCCAGTTGTCCGGCGGCAATGGCGTCTCGTGCCGCGGCAGCTTCGATGAGTTCGAAGGCGTGAGTTGGGACACAGGTCACTCGGCTGACAGCTCCGGGGCGGTGTCCGCTTCGTCCAGCTCGTTGCAGCAGCCTGGCGACGCCTCTGGGTGAGCCGATCTGCAGCACGCGATCGACCGGACTGAAATCGACTCCAAGATCGAGGCTGCTGGTGCACACAACTGCACGCAGTTTTCCGGCGCGTAGTCCGTCTTCGACCCAGCTGCGGGTTTCGGGGTCGAGAGAGCCGTGGTGCAGTGCGATCAGTCCGGCCCAGTCCGGTCGAGCCTGCAGCATGGCGTGGTACCAGGCTTCGGTCTGCGAGCGGGTGTTGGTGAAGATCAGCGTGGAGGCGGACTGTTCGACGGTGGTGATGACATCGGGCAGTTGATTCAGTCCCATGTGTCCGGCCCACGGGAACCGTTCTATGCGGTTGGGAATCAGGGAATCGACGAGGATTTGTTTGCGGCTGGCACCTTCGATCATGATGGGACGCGGGCTGATCGACGGAGGTTGGCTGGGGGCCTTGTGTGTGGGGGCGATGACGGTGAGTGCGTCGGGCAGGTTTCCGAGTGTTGCGGAAAGGGCCCAGGTCCGAAGGTCGGGTCGCCAGCGTCGCAGCCGTGCGAGTGCCAGTTCGACCTGTACTCCGCGTTTGGTAGATAGCAGTTCGTGCCATTCATCGCAGATCACGGCTCGCAGGTTACTGAACTGTTCGCGTGCATCACTGCGAGTCAGCAGCAGGGACAGGCTTTCGGGAGTGGTGACGAGTGCTGTGGGCAGTCTTTTGCGTTGTTTTTGGCGGGTCGCGGCGGAAGTATCGCCTGTGCGTGATTCGAGCGACCATGTCAGACCCAGTGCTGCGAGTGGTTCCTGGAGGGCGTGCAGGGTATCGACGGCGAGGGCGCGGAGCGGTGTGATCCAGAGGACTCGCAGGGCATCGTGGCCGGTGGCTGCGGGGTTCTGCGTGGCTTCAGCGAGGGCTTCGGCGACGGGTCCCAGCCAGGCGGCCAGTGTTTTTCCGGTGCCGGTGGTTGCGTGGATCAGGCCTGAGTGTCCATTGAGGTAGGCGTTCCACGTCTGCAGTTGGAAGGGGAAGACCTTCCATTGGCGTGATTTGAACCATGTCTGCAGTTTCCGCAGTGCAGCTTTGGCGGCTTCAGTCTGAGTCGCCGGTGCTGAGGGGGAGGGGGCTGGAGGCATGGGTGAGTTGTGCAGGTTAAGATCCGGGATGGTTCAGGAAAGCTGCGTGGAAATGGTGGCTGGCGGTCCGCTGACGTACCAGAGAACTGAGCAATTCCCGGGAAAACTCCGTTGTTCGGCAGTTCCTGAGCCATTAGACTTCGGGCCGTGAAACATCCTGTCGTCACGGGGGTGGCGACAGATGCGGGGCAGACAGGCTCCGCAGATCATAGTCGTTTTCTGGTTGTTGTCCCGTTGTTGGGGGGCTGAAAACGATGTGTGGTAGGTGTGTTGGCAGATCATTTTCTGGCCCCAGTCTCTGAAGTAAGCCTCGCAAGGAACAAGCTTTGATGTCCAGGTTTTATTTTACCAGTGAATCCGTCAGTCAGGGGCATCCGGACAAGGTATCTGATCAGGTATCGGACGGTATTCTGGATGCGATTCTTGAGCAGGACCCGATGTCTCGCGTGGCCTGCGAAACATTGTGCACGACGGACCTTGTGGTGCTGGCTGGTGAGATCACGACGAAGGCCAAGGTGGATTACGTCGGTGTGACGCGCAAGGTGATCCGCGATATCGGCTACACGTCCGATGACATTGGTTTCAATGCGGACAGCTGTCGCGTGTTTGTGGCGCTGCACAGCCAAAGCCCTGATATTGCTCAGGGGGTGGACAAGGACGGCGCGGGTGACCAGGGTCTGATGTTTGGCTATGCCTGCAACCAGACTGAAGAACTGATGCCGGTGCCAATCGCATTTGCTCATCGTCTGATCAACCGCCTGACGGACGTGCGTAAAGAGG
>CAXBSH010000055.1:0-22480 GCA_963977705.1 uncultured Planctomycetaceae bacterium | reverse complement strand
CGAAGTTGAAGTCGTCGTCTGATTTCCCGTCCGTACGCTGCAACACTCCATCCAAAGGCTCCCCGTGCCCCGCGTTTTCCTGCTCATCGATGGCTACAACCTCCTGCATGCCGCAGGATTCGGACGCCGCCGATTTGCCAAAGGCGGACTGGAACTTGCACGCAACCGACTGCTGCAGAAACTGGCCGACAACCTGCCCCAATCGCTGTCACACGATACTGTCGTCATCTTCGATTCCGGACGGCATGCTGAAGATTCCAGGACAGATACCACCGCGCCCCCCACTCGCGAACCCAGATGGCCCTTCTCCGTCACCTACTCTGCCCAGGGACAGTCGGCGGATGACGATATCGAAACCAGACTCGCCAGCCACAGTAGCCCTCGCCAGATCGTCGTCGTATCCGGAGACCATCGATTGCATAAGGCCGCCAGCAGACGCGGTGCCCGCGCAATCGACAGCGATCAGTTCCTCTCGGATCTCGAAAGCAGTCCCACAAAACTTCTGAAATCCCTGAACACACAGAAACCCGGAATTCGATCGCCACTATCCCGCGAAAATTCCGGTACAGCCAGCTGTCCCCCGCTCACACAGGCCGCCGCCGACAAACGCCACATCCCCCCGGAACAAATGGCACAGCTCAACGAACACCTGCTCGAAATGGACCTGTCCGACCTGCTGAAACTCGACCTACCCCGGTGGACCCCGCCTAAAGCAAAAGCACCTCGAAACAAACGAAAGTGAACGCAAGAACACCAGAGGACTGCTCGGTCTGCAGCCACGTGCGAAAATCAGGATTTCCCGAGCCAGTCCAGTCCCAGCCTCAATCCGCCAAAAACACATGTTTTCGGGCAGGTCCACACCCGGTCTTCGGACCCCAAACGCTGTCCGTCCCCGGTTTGGTTATGCATAGCCTCCGAAATCCCACCCTGCGAATGCAGCGTCACCGGATCGTCGTCGCTCCTCAAATCCGCACAAGCCCGCGCTTTCCCCCGGTTTTTGGTTAAGAAACCCCACCTCAAATCGTCTGTTTCCGTTGAAATGGGGTATATAGACGACTTGTGCGGGCAGGTAGCAGATTCCCGCACCAGTCACACCAGCCCATCAGTTCCGGGAAAATCCGCGATGTCAAACGCCTTGATTCGCCAGCTCTGCAGCCTCTTCACTCCCCGTATCCGTCGATCCTCAGTCCGCCGACACCGCGTCAGTGCCAACCGGCATGAACGACTGGAATCTCGCTGCCTGCTCGCCGGTAATGTCAGCGTCTCTCTGTCGGCAGCGGCTGTCGTCGTGACGGGTGACGAGCTGGCAAACGACCTCGAAATGGTTTCCTCACCAGACACTCTTACACTGCGTGGCCGCAACGGCACCACCATCAATGGTGCAGCCACAGCGATCACCCTCAGCAGTACGGGCACGACACTCAATCGACAGCTGCTGGTGCGACTGGGCGCTGGGAATGACGTCCTGTCCATCGGCTCCGATATCCGTTTCGGTCGATTGGTACAGATTCAGACTGATGCGGGTGATGATTCCGTCAGCCTTGTGGGTTCCACACTCGATCGCCCGTTCCTGTACAATGCTGGCACGGGTACAGATTCCGTTGTGCTCAGCCGTCAGACCCTGTCTTCAGATGTCAGCATCACTGCGTCCGGCACACTGCAGCTCGCAGTGGCCGACAGCACCTTCGGTCGTTCTTTGACTGTCAATACGGCCGCCGGCAATGATGCCATCGTGCTCACCGGATCAACCGTAAACGGTGCCGCCGTGCTGCTGACCGGCGCAGGCGATGACAACATGGCTCTCCGGAATTCCACCCTGAAAGACACTCTGTATGTCGATGCCGGACGTGGTCGCGATGTCGTGCTGCTGGATGGCACAAAAATCAATGGACGTACATCGCTGTGGATGCGACAGGGTGACGACAGCATACTTCTGCAGGGCAACACGGTTCTCTCGCGTCGTCTGATCGTCGGCGCTCTGCTGGGCTCCGATCAGCTGGAAATTGCCGGCACCAGCTCTGCAGGACGAATTCGTCGTTACGGTCGACCAGGCAGCACCGTGGAAACGTCCCAGAAAGACCGGATGACAGCAGCCACCACCGGAACGCTGGCGAAGGCAGCTGCAGTCGTCAGCCAGGCTGCTCCACAACTGACTGCCACCCTCAATCCTGCGTCCATCTCCGAAACAGCCGGCTCCTCTCAGCTGACAGTCACTCGCACCGGTTCCACTGCTCTGCCGCTCATCGTACAGCTGTCGGCCGATAACTCCACGCGTATCACTCTGCCCACATCGCTGACCATCCCGGCTGGCAGTCTGTCTGCTGCAGTCAATGTCGCCGCAGTCGGCAATTCTGCAGTCGATGGTAATGCCAGCCGTCAGTTGACCGCTGCTGCTCCGGGCTTCAACAGTGCAACTGTCACCCTGACCGTGACCGACGACGACAATGCCGTCCTGAATCTGACTCCCGCAGCAACCTCTGTGGCCGAAACTCTGACGGATGGTCTCTCTGTCACGGTCTCACGTACCAGCGGCGACAATTCACAACCTTTGACCGTGGCACTGTCGTCAACATCGACACGTCTGACCGTTCCAGCCAGCGTGACAATTCCTGCCGGAGCAGCATCCACGACCTTCCTTGCTGTTCCGACCAACGATCAGATCGTCAATCTTCCTGGTGCGGCCGCAATTGCTGCTGTTGCCACCGGTTTCACCTCCGGTACCGGTTCCGTGACAGTCACCGATGACGAAACAGCCGCTCTGAAACTGGAACTGTCTCTGCCGTCTGTTACCGAGGGTGCTTCCGTCGTCACCGCTCTTGTCACCCGCAACACCGAAAACACAGCACAACCATTGACGGTCTTTGTCGCCATTAGCTCAGAACGCGTCAGTGGGCCAGCCACAGTCCAGATTCCTGCCGGCCAGACCTTCACCACGTTCCAGCTGCAGGCCGTTGACAACTCTGTCGTCGACGGCTCGGCTGCCGTACAGATCTCCGCCTCCGCCGTCGACTTCGCTCCCGGTGTCGTTACCCTGACTGTCAACGACAACGATGTGGCCCCTGCGACCCTTGGATTGTCTGCTGAGACCACTTCCATCGCCGAAAACTCCACCGCTGGCCTGCAGCTGACGGTCTCACGCTCCGCACCGGATATTTCTCAATCCCTCGCAGTCACACTCGATGCAGACTCCTGGGCCCTCACAGTTCCGGCCACGGTAACGATTCCCGCTGGACAAAACTCTGTCACCATCCTGCTGGAAACACTCAATGACGATGTCGCTCTCGGCAACGTCACTGTCAACGTGTCCGCCACTGCCACCGGATACTCCTCAGCAGAATTTGGCATCACCGTAGTTGATGACGAAGTCCCCGCTCTGGCCCTGTCCTCAACTCAGACCGGACTGACGGAAGGAGCCCCAGGCAACGTCACATTTACCCTCGCTCGCAATACCAGCGATATCTCTGCACCACTCAATGTCACGCTGTCCTCAGCCTCATCCCGCATCACACTGCCCGCCTCCGTTGTTATTCCAGCCGGACAGAAACAGACGACCTTCTCCGTCAATGATGTGGATGACCAGATTGTCAACAGCAGCAACTCTGCCGCTGTCCAGGCCACAGCCACAGGTTTTGCTGCCGCTCAATC
This sequence comes from uncultured Planctomycetaceae bacterium, assembly GCA_963977705.1. Lineage (GTDB taxonomy): Bacteria > Planctomycetota > Planctomycetia > Planctomycetales > Planctomycetaceae > SXXK01. Next base: position 18,835 of record CAXBSH010000055.1, on the reverse strand, counting down.
CTCCGTCAGCATTACAGACAACGACGCCTTCACGCTGACTGTGACCCCGGCCCTCGCCACAGTGAATGAACTGGTCGGCCAGATTGCCACCACGGTCAGCCTCGGAAAAGCCACCGACACCAGCACCACAGTCAACCTCAGCTATACACAACCAGATCTGCTGAATGGTCCTGCCAGCGTGACAATCCCGGCCGGACAGCTGTCAGCCAGTATCGATCTGACTGTCGTCGCCGGATCTGTCCCGGAAAATACTCGCACCGGTATCATCAATGGCACGATTTTCAGCACGAGTTCTACAGCAACTGCCAGTGTCGTCGTTCAGGATGGTGACGCATTCTCTCTGACCACCGATGTCTCCGCCAATCAGGTGGAGCAATCCAGCGGAATCCTGCTGACTCGCAGCAGCACATTCATCGTCAATGGCGTCACCGCACCAAACTCCACTCTGGCCGTCGACAGCGATGGTGATGGCCAGTATGACGATGCTGCAGCAACTGCAGACTCCTCCGGTATCTACAGCCTCAGTATCCCACTGACTGCCGGCGGTCAGAACCAGGGTGACCACCAACTGATCATCCGCGCCACCGGAGCAGCCGGCGTCGCCGACCAGTCGGTCAGCGTCCACTACGCCACCGGAACTCTCATCCGCTTCAATACCACAGTCGGTTCGTATGACGTCGAACTCTACGATGCCGCTGCTCCTCTGACAGTTGCCAACTTCCTCAGCTACCAGACTTCACCCGACTGGTCCGGACTGATCGTGCATCGCAGCGTACCGCAATTCGTGGTCCAGGGCGGTGGTTTCACTCTCAACGATGGTCGCATCAGCAGCGTTCCGACCAATCCCCCCATCCAGAACGAATTCCTCGCAGCCAACTCCAATGTCCGTGGCACGCTTGCCATGGCCATGGTTTCCGGAAACATCAACAGCGGAACCAGTCAGTGGTTCATCAATGTCGATAACAATTTGTTCCTCGACGAAGGGAAGTACACGGTCTTCGGTCGAGTCCTTGGAAACGGCATGACGGTCGTCGATCAGATCAACGACTTCACGACCTATGATGTCAAGGGAATCTATAACAACGGAGCTCTCGGTGAAGTACCGCTGACCAAATCTCCGCCCCCAGGCACACAACTGACCGGGACTGTCAGCCTGCAGGCCGGCAGCACGACGCTGACAGGTACCGGAACAGCCTTTACCACCGAACTTGCGACCGGTACGGACATCTGGATCAACAGCGTTGTCTATCGAGTACAGACTGTTGTCTCCAACACGCAGGCTGTGCTGACGACAGCCGCAAATGCCGCTGTCACCGGTGCCTCCTCATGGAAAGACTTCCTGCCAGCCGACGCGGACTTCATCGTCTTCAGCAGCATTGACGAACTGCTGCCGTTGCTGCCGTAGCATTTGTGCCTGCCGTAAACCCGGAACTCTCTGACCGCAGACAATCCCGGCTCAGGAATTTCCCGTCAGCTCGCGAATCGGTCGAGCCTCCTCGGGAAGAATCCTGACCGGACGCTCAGCCATATCGCGAATGTACGTGCTGCTGTCGATCCCCACATTGTGATAGATCGTTGACAGCACATCCCGATAGTGAATCGGACGATCGGCGGCATAGGCCGCAATCTTGTCCGTGGAACCGATGATCTGCCCCATCGGCATCCCACCACCCGAAAACAGCACGGATTGCACCGGAGCCCAGTGGTCACGCCCAGCCTTGTCGTTGATCTTCGGAGTCCGCCCGAATTCTCCCCAGACTACCAGCGTCACATCCTGATCCAGTCCTCGGTCGTACAGATCACGAATCAAAGCGGACAGACCAGTATCCAGAGTTGGCAGGTGCGCCCGACAGTGACCGAAGTTGTTTCCATGAGTATCCCAGAAGCCGTAGGCCACCGTGACAACACGCACACCGGCTTCCACCAGACGTCGAGCAATCAGCAGCTGGTCATTCCACAGCGGAGCCCCATCGCCAAGATGCTTTGACGATCCACGGCCATACATGGCAAGGACCGAGGCATCCTCACGCTCCACATTCATCGCCTCCACCAGACGCGATGATGTCAGGACGTCAAAGGCTCGCTGATAGCTCTCCTGCATGTTGTCCAGATTGCGTGAATCCGCCTGACGACGAAATGTGTCCAGCTGCTCAAGCAGCGATTGCCGCCCCTGAAACTGACTTCCCTCGATGTACCGTAACTGCATGCTGGCAAGATCTTCACCGTCTGCACGCACCTGATTGAACGCACTACCCAGATACCCGGCACCCGTACTGTTGTAAGGACGATGCTGCATCGTGGGAAACAAATCGACAAACGGCGGAGTCACTTCATTGACCTGACCCCATGTCCGAGCAATCACGGAACCGAAATTCGGGATTCCGTCTCGCTGCACTTCCCCCATCGTGTAACCGGTCAGGTTCTGAAAACTGGAATGCTCGTCCCGCTGCCCGACACAGGAACGCACAATCGAACACTTGTCCGCCACCATCGACAGTTTCGGCAGCAACTCGCAGAACTGAGTTCCCGGGACAGTCGTCTGGATCGGCTGAAACTCGCCACGCACCTCTGCAGGTGCCTCTGGCTTCATGTCGAATGTGTCCTGATGGGGCAGACCACCGGACAAATACACCATGATCACTGCTTTGTGCTGTCGCCCTGCAGACCGCGGCTGAACAGCCTGCAGATCCGCCAAAGACAACCCGCCGGCAGCTAAACCACCAAGCTGCAGGAATGACCGCCGAGAAACGCCATCACAGTAGCGATTTGCATGACCGAATAACCTGAGCATACTGAGCAGTTCCAGCGGTAGGAAATAACTGAAGCGACGGCGGAAGAGGCCTGCTGCAACACGGAACCAGATTATCCCTGATCAATGTTGCAGTACTGCCACTATCATAGGTTATTCGTCGGCTGATGCGATTGTCACCAGCAAAAACTTGAAGACGCTGGGATCTTCAGGAATTTCCACCACGGCACTCGCAGACTGGACAGGCCACCCCGAAACTGCTGAACTTACGTCCGCATAATTCAATGCCAGTTCATCACTTGCGAAGATTTTCACGGAGCTGCCGATGATGTCAGTATACAGGCTCTGCTGCCTGCTTCTTGCCCTCGCCTGCAGCTGCTCCTCGCGACAGGCTTTTTCCGAGCAAATCCCTGCTCGACCAAACATCGTCCTGATACTCGCCGACGATCTCGGCTTCCAGGAGCTTGGATGCTTCGGACAGCAGAAAATTCGCACCCCAAACCTCGATCGACTGGCTGCTCGAGGAATGCGGCTGACCAGCCACTACTCCGGCAATGCCGTCTGTGCTCCGTCCCGCTGCGTTCTGATGACCGGAAAACACCCCGGTCAGGCCTGGATTCGCAATAACAGCGAAGCCCAGTCGGAAGGCCAATTGCCCATCCCCAAAGATGAATTCACGCTGGCCAGAATGCTGAAACAGCAGGGTTATGTGACCGGAGCATTCGGGAAATGGGGTCTCGGTGGTCCCGGGAGTGATGGGGATCCACTGAATCAGGGCTTCGATCATTTCTTCGGCTATAACTGCCAGAGACATGCTCACAGTTACTACCCGGACTACCTGTGGCAGGATCGCGAACGGATCCCACTGCGAAATCAGCCGGCTGTCCCCGGACACGCCAAACTTTCGGCCGCAGCTGATCCGCAGGACCCACAAAGCTATGCACAGTTTCAGGGCGTCGACTACGCGCCCGATCGTATTCGTGATGCTGCCGTCAGCTTCCTCCAGCAAAACAGCAGTCGACCATTCTTCCTGTACTTCCCCTCCACACTGCCCCATGTCGCTCTGCACGTACCGCAGATGGATCTGACGCCCTATCTGCAGCAGGGCTGGACTGACCCGCCCTTTACCGCCGCCCGTGGTGGATACACTCCGCACTTCACCCCACGCGCCGCATACGCAGCGATGATCAGTCGACTCGACCACGATTGTGGCGTCCTGCTGGATGAACTTGAACGGTTGCAGCTGACACAGAAAACGCTCGTGATCTTCAGTGCAGATAACGGAACCACGCACCTCAAAGAAGAAGTTGATGCCCAGTTCTTTCGCAGTGTTGGGGACCTCCGAGGACTCAAGGGGTCGCTGTATGAAGGCGGAGTCCGAGTACCCACGATCGCAGCCTGGCCTGACAGAATTCCCGCTGGAAGTGTCAGCAACTATGTCAGTGGATTCGAAGACTGGATGCCCACAATTGCCGAATTCGTCGGCGCCAGGAATCTGCCTACTGGCGGAACTGGAGCAGTCAGCCTCGTGCAGACACTGAGCGGACTCGAGCAGACGGAACGACCATGGCTCTACCGCGAATTCCCCGGCTACGGGGGACAATTGAGCCTGCGAGCGGGCCCGTGGAAACTCGTGCGACAAAACCTCAACAAAGGTGGGGACCCACCCGAGCTCTACAATCTCGAAACCGATCCCTCAGAAACCACAAATCTTGCCACTCAGGAAGCCGGGCGAGTCTCTGAGATGGAACAGATGGTCGCCACCATTCGGAGGCCGTCCACCCTGTTCCCACTCATCCCTTTCGATCAACCCGTTCCACAGGGCAAGGCCAAAAAGAATCAGAAGAATCAATAGTTAAGGACCAAACCTTCGGCTTCTTCAAGCATTCTTCAAGCATCCTCTAAGCATTCTTCCTGTCCCAGTCCCCGGTGTTACAGGCTGTTCCTTCTGGACATCCCGCGGTGAAAACCGGGGTAAAACAGGGGCTACCGGAGAGATCGGCTGGGGGAAATCGCCAGGATTTTCCACCCCTCTGCACCAAAAACAGCCAGGAATTCCAGGATCAGGACACTCGGGGCGTGTAATTCGAGCAGAAAATGTTAAAGTCAGGGCAGGGATGCGGCAGCTGTGCGCCGTTGGTCCCTCCATTCAAACCTGCCAAAACGTCACGGGGACTACAACAATGAAAAAGCTGATGGGTCTGTTTTCCGTCGCAGTGCTGTGCCTTGCTCAGGCCGGCTGCGGTGAGCCTGCTTCCTCAACCGCCGCTCCTGGCGAAGCTCCTGCTGCTCCTCCGACCGGCGAAATGGCCGGCGCTCGCGAAGCTGGCGTTGCTGGCCACGGTGCCGACGCTGCCGCTGCTCCGGCTGAAGGTTCCGCTCCAGCCGAAGGCGCAGCACCAGCTGCTCCGGCTCCCGCTGAAGGCGCTGCTCCAGCCCCCGCCGAAGGTGCTGCTCCAGCCGCTCCGGCTCCTGCTGAAGGTGCCGCACCAGCTGAAGGCGCTGCTCCAGCCGCTGACGCCCCAAAGGCTGAATGATCAAAGGTGCTCATAAGCATCAAAACTCTCGACCCTGTGGTATCCGCCACAGGGTCTTTTCATGCGCACCACACTCAGCACGCCCCATCACGCCCCATCACGCCCCATCACGCCCCCACAACGCCCCCACAACGCCGTCGACATTACGCCAACTCTCACCCAATCGACACTGTCCCCATTTGGCAACACACTCCCCAGCATCCTGCCTCCTGCCTCCTGCCCCCTGCCCTTTCCCCGAGAAACCCCGCCTCCCAGAAACACTCTGACAACACCAGCCACTGCAAAAGCCAAAGCCCCCGTTTCAATTAGTGCACACCCCCAAAGCCCCTCAAAGCACGACTAGCTGGCGACAGCAGACAGCAGACAGCAGACAGCAGACAGCAGACAGCCAACAGTGGATGGCCCCTGGGCAAATGCCCCAAGCGGATCTCCCTGCGGATTGGCACCAAATGGACAGCCGCCGGTGGATGGCCCCAGCAAATAGCCCCCCCGCACAGCAGACATCCCGCAGTGGGTGGCCCTGGTGGGTGGTCCATCCTCGATGTTCACATCCAGCAACACCCAACTGACCAGCATCACACATGTGCAGCAACCCAAGTCCTCATTCTGCAACACCCCACTGCAGTACACACAGCCAAGTGGACACGCAACAGTGGATGGCCCCAGCAATAAGCCCTTAGTGGACACACCCCAGTGGTTGGCCCCAGTGGATAGCCCGTCCTCGATGATCACATCCAGCAACATCCAACTGACCAGCATCGCGCATTCGCAACAACCCATGTCCTCATTCCGCAACACCCCACTGCAGTACACACAGCCAAGTGGACACGCAACAGTGGATGGCCCCAGCAATAAGCTCTCAGTGGACACACCCCAGTGGTTGGCCCCAGTGGTTGGCCCCAGTGGATAGCCCGTCCTCGATGATCACATCCAGCAACACCCAACTGACCAGCATCGCGCATTCGCGGCAACCCATGTCCTCATTCCGCAACACCCCCACTGCAGTACACACAGCCAAGTGGACACGCAACAGTGGATGGCCCCAGCAGGCCTTGGGGAGGGGACTATCCCAACAACAGCTACCCCACAACAACTACCCCACGCCTGAACACTGCCCCCCTGTACCCTGGATGACACCACAGGGCGAGCGCACAGCAGTGACTGCACTCAGCATCCAGCCCTGCGGTTTCAGAGCCCACCTCTGCTCCGCAACCGCAACGCAACGTCTCCAGCGCCTCTAGCGTCTCAAGCGACTCACGGCCACAAGTCGCATCCGCAACCTTACGTTGACAAAAAACAACGACCTGCCTGATCACGAATGGACTGCATCACCCAAGCACCAAAGCACTCAATCACCTGCCAACAAGTGACTCTTCAGAACTCAGCCACCCCTGATCCGTCGTTCCGATTGATCAGTCGACGAAAAACATCCGCATCCAACTGACGGCTCAAGCCACGAACACTCCCGTCCGCAACCAGAAAATTCACATGATAGCTGTGCTTACTGGCAAATCCCCCTACCTCCAGAGCAAGGCGAATCCGCTCCGCCGCCTGCTGCTCCTCGGATTGAGTCGAGACAAGTTCATCCACCTGCTGTTTCAACTGATTCCGTACCTGCTCCTGCCCCAACGGGAGACCATTCCGCAGCGTCCCACGATCACCAAATATCCAGCCTGCCCCACGCAACCGTTCCGAGGCTTCCCCCAGCAGCAATGTATTGCCACTGCCATCCGGAATCGCCTCCAGCGACTCAGAACTGTTGGCGTACAACAGTCCGTCTGCATCCACGTCAATCGCCTTTTCAGTGCTATGATGACACCCCGCGTAGCTGGAAACACTCTCCGTCTGATTCCCGAATGGTGACGAACTGCAACGCAGAACACTCAGCACAGGATGTTCTGGAACCCGAAACGGTAGAGCCGAAGGCCCCACATCATCAGGTCCTGCCCCCGAAAACTCCCCGGGACCTGCTCCGCCACCCGGCACCTCAGCAGCCCGATCTTCACCCCGGCTGAAAGACCTGAGTGGCTGCTCATTGTCAATCCGCATGTAAATGGCCTGCTCGCCCAGATACGGAAGAATCTGACCAATCCATCCGATACCTTCAGGAGCATTCAAGGGAATGACCGGCACCGCAGTTGTTACCGCACCTGATGGCAACGTCCGGAATACCGACTGATACTGACCAAGCGCAACCCCCAACTGCCGCAGGTTGTTCTGACACTGCAGTCGCCTTGCCTGCTCCCTCGCAGCCTGAACCGCAGGTAACAGCAAAGCCACCAGAATGCAGATCACTGCCACCACGCTCAACAGTTCCAGAAATGTGAATCCTCGCCTGCTACCGAGAATGCGGTTCGCTCTCATCACCACTCTCCCACAATCTGCAGGTCGGCCCGACTTCCCAGATGTGAATAAATCAGAGCATTGATGTTCTGGCTGACAAAGCGTACCGAACCGTCCGCCACCACAAACTGTACCCCACCGGTATGGTGCGAGCTGAATCCGCTGGTCGCCGTATCAGACGGAATCACAACAGCAGGTGGCTTTCCCCCGGCCACCGGTTTCACTATGTCCCAGCTCCCATTGATCGCTGTACCGGTATTTCGCAACGTCGATCGATTACCAGAAATCCAGCCAAATTCCCCCGCCTCGGCCACAATCTGCTTCTCACCAACAAGCAGCGTGTTCGATGCCCCATCACGTATCTCCCGATACCTGACACTGCTGTTCAAAAACAGACAACCATCCCCATCACTGTCAATCGCCTTCTCTGTACCACTGAAGCACCCCGCATAACTGCTGTCACCAATAACACCACCGGCAGCCACCAGCGGTGGAGCAGGATCGCTGGGGCATCGAAATGCTGCTATCCGCGAAGTGCGAACTGGAGTATTCGCAACGGCATAAGCCCCCTGCGAAAAGTCAATCATCGAAAACAGCATCGACTGCTCCATCACCGGCAACACTTGAACCTGCCAACCTATCTGATAGCCCGTTTCCAGATTCCTGATCGGTCCTGCCACATCCACCACACCCGGTGGCAGCATTTCAAATGCCATTTCGTAGTTATGCAGCGCAATTCCAATCTGCATCAGATTATTCCTGCATTGAGTCCTGCGTGCTGCCTCACGAGCCTGCTGCACGGCCGGCAGCAATAACCCCATCAGAATGGCGATAATCGCAATCACCACCAGCAGCTCAATCAATGTAAACCCGCGAATCGTCCGCACCCTCACAGAGGTCACTCCCCGCCCCTCAACTCCTGAGTTCCAAATGACATCGGCTGTTCCGTTTTCAGTTTTCATTTTTCACACTCCTCTTTCCTGTCAGTCGACAGACGGCTGCCGCACTCAATTCCGCCGGGCTGCGCACCTGCACCGCAACATCAGCACCGGACACACTGATCTCAACACTCACTGTGTCGCAACGCTGCAACACGCCAGCACTCAGTACCCAACGCCCCCCGGTCCAGCTGGAATCTTTGCGAACCCGCTGAATTCCATCCTGCAATGCAGCGTCCAGCAGGACTTCCAACTGACCACGCATCTGCAGCACCCGATCCTGATCCCACTGCTTTCGCACTCGTTCCACCTGCAGCGCAATCATCGCAGAGATTGCCAGCAGCACGACCATCGCCATCACCGCCGCAACGCCCCTTCGACAAGCCCCGCGCCCCACCTTTCCAGCGGAATACAATTCAACTATCGCTGCCGGATACGCTTTCATGTGGCCACCTCCGTTCCAGCCACCCGTGACCTGATCTGGATTTCAATCATCCGCTCCCTCGAAAATCCTCGCGGTGGCTCCGGAAGAGCAACCGATTCCGGCTTGTTCAGCACAGCCCCACCATCTCCCGCCTCCGGATAGCGAACGAGTGGTGAACCTTCGAAAACCCGGACCACACCGGTCCCCCCGGTTAAACTGCCGAATTCCACCCGAGTTCCTGCGGGAAAGATGAATCGCTCCCGTCGCGTCACAGTTTCAGATTCCCGCTCCTCACGCTGAACAACCCCACGAAATTCACTCCACAGAATCCGTGTCGTGCCACTTGCTGAGACAATCTGCCACTTCCCGTCTATGCTCTCTGACACTCCAGCGACTTCATCCGCTCGCAGTTGCCGCTCCATCCGACGGAGGCTGCTGAGCAGCTGTGATGTCACACGCTCACTATGATCAACCCGAAACATCGCATGCAGACAAACACCACATGTTCCCAGCAAGGTCGACAGGATCGACATCTTGATCATCATCGTGATTAACGAGTACCCGGAACGATTTCGCAGCACCGAAATTCGCCGAGACAACACTTCACCACGAAACTGTCTCATGTCCCACTCCTTCCAGCCTCCGGCCAGACAACCATTCGTACAGACTGACTCGGCAGACCCTCTCGGTCAGGACGCTCAATCGACAGCCGAAACGCGCCTCCAAATGGCAATAGTCCGTCCACTTCGGCTGCCACCTCTTTGATCAGAACCGCGTCCGGGTAACGCTCTGAAAACCATTGGCTCAGTTCAGCTTCTCCACTCGCTGCCCACCGCTGATTTCCCAGTTCAATAAGCGCCAGTGTTTCAAAACGCCGACGATCCTGCTGTCGTAGGATTCCGGAAATCGCAGGCCCCACACTCAGAGCAATCACTCCGGTAACGATTGAAGAGATGATGATCTCAGACAGCAGTGACCCCCGCCGGAGGAAATACTCTTGACTCACTGCAGAATCCCGCAGCACAGCGTTTTTCATGACAGATTCTCCAGTAGCCCTGTCAATGCCTGAAACACCGCCAGACAGTAAAACAGCACCACCACCCCAAACCCCGCTGTGATCACAGGACTGCACAGACTCCGCAGACGATACACACGTCGTCTTCTCGCCCTGTCAATACTCTCCGCTACGTGCTGCAGCCCCCAGTCAGCATGCCCGCTGCGTGCCGCAGACTCCAGAAAACGCCGTTCGCGAGCCCTCGTTAACCCCGTAATCTCCAGCGCCTGATAAAGGTCCTCTCCAGACAGGATTCGATCCCGCAGATCCAGTACCCGAGTTGCAGTTCGACCCGCTGGCAGCATCAGCACCATCGACTCCATCACTCGAGTGATCGGAGTATTTGTCGTCACACCAGTCCGCAACAAACGCAGAATCACCGGAGTCCAGTAACGGGGCCATTGACACAGAATCGGCTGATAGCCCAGTCGCATCTGTCGGGAACAGCTTTTCCAGATCAAAACCATCGCGTAAATCACACCACCAGCACAAGGCAGTACCAGCAGAGGCAGTACGCCCTCCAGTACACCCCAGGCCCCGACAGCCGCCCTGGTCACGGACGGAAGCTCCGCGCCAAAACCATCGTAAATTGCCTTCATTTTCGGAACAATCCAGATACCAAGGTAGGCCCCGATGACACACATCACAGTGAATACCGCCAACCCCCATAAAACGACAGCACCGATCGTGGCATCACTGCCGTCACCACGAGACATGCGGCCGCTCAGCCGTCGAGATTCGTCCAGTAGAACCTCCGTAAGTCCACTTCCACCCTCCGCCACAGCGATCGCAGCAACCGTTGCCGGCGGCATGAATCCATCGATCAACATAAATGCCGAAGATAATGAGTGACCAGACTCCAGCAGCGATCTCAACTGCCGAATCGCCTCCCCCCACTCGCCTCGACTCTCCGACTCATGTGATCGCAGCGTCTCCAGCAGAACTCGAGCATCCCCGACAGCCCCAGCCAGCATCAGCAGCAATGCTGACTGTCGCAATGGCTCAGGCCGACTTCGCAGATAAAACCAATGCCGCAAATAGCCCATCTCAGCCCCCCGCAAACAGCGAAAACAGAGGCAGATTGACCGAAAGACCAACCAACAGCTTCACCAGTGGCATCACCAGTGCCAGATAAGCGAGGAGGGCAAAGCCAGCTGTAAATACCACCACTGCAATCTCTGTGATAACCACAAAAATTGCACCATGCCCCGTAGCGGCATTCTCCAGTACCTGTCCAAGGCCCGCAAAAACTTCAGCGGCTGATGCACTTTGCTGCTCACCCACAGAATCACCCTGCTGCTGCAGCACCGACACCGGCAGGCCATCAAAAGCCACTGGAACTGACAAATGCCTGCTCCCAGACTCAATCTGAGTCGCCAGTTGTTCGCCCGCAGACTGCAAATCACCTCGCGGACAACCAGCCACTGCGATCCTCAACGCGTCCGCCGGACCGGCATTGTGCCGCAGCGGAATGCTCAGAAGATTGCAGAACTTCCCCTGAGACAGCCATTTCAGACTGGTACCCAGAAAAGGCAGACGATGCAGCAGCGATGGTGCCTTTCCAGTCAGAATCAGAAATCCCAGCAGCAGTACCACAGCAAAATAGGTCGACAAACCCAGCACCACTGTCCACAGACCAGGCCCGTGAATCCACAGACCCGCGGAAATCAAAACCTCAGAAACCCAGGGCAACGCAATACCAAATCCACGCAGAATCTCAGCTGCAACGACATTCACCGTGCCAAGAAATACAGCCACTCCACAAAGAGCAAATCCTCCGAGGAGCAACGGCCCCGTACTCTGAGCTGCCACACGGATGCTGTGCAGAGCACTCTGATTCGCCACCCAGAGTAACTCCGCATAAGAACGGGCTCGCACGCTCTCCGATAATTGCAGTTTCGACAATTGTCGCATTTCCCATGGCACAAGCTCACCCAGTTGGGCCGCATCGGAATCTCCGGATTCCAACCGCTGCGCATATCGTAAAAGCACACTCCTCGGCCTCAAAATCAGAACCCTGTACAACGCCAGACGCAATAGAAGCAACGCGGCCGATACCCCCGCCCCCCCCAGAAACCACAGCACCGGAACGACACCATAAAACAGCCCAATTCCCAGCACCCCTGTCAACAGACCACTCAACAGCAATAACCATGAATGCAGAATCAGCACGGGATGCTCAAACGGCTCTTCAGCAATCGCTCGCACCGCCAGATGCACAGGCAAGTCAGTCAACATCGCCTCACGCAGCCGTTCACCAACCCTCAATTGCAGCAATCGCGGCAACGGTTGATGTCGCAGCGTCACAGAAGTATGCAGATCCAGACTCACTGCTGTTGTCAGTTGCAGTCCGCGCGACTGCAGGAGCACACGCAGTTGCCCTTCGTCTACCGCCTCCTCAATCCCGTACACGGGAACACCACTCATGTGTCGCGAACTGTATTGAAACACCGGCATCGCTACAGTCCTCCGACGATTGTCGCGACAGACAGACCCTGAAACAGTTCCAGGACCGGCCAGAAAACCAGCAGGCTGTAGCCCAGCACACAACCTCCACCAATCACTAAAAGCAGCACGGCGGGCATCAACAGACGCAACCAGAGCAGACCACGCTCAAATCTCTGACGATAAAAACCAGCTGTCGCCTGCAGTCGCAGAACCAACCGATCCTCCTGCCCAGCCGTCTGCAACAGACTGACTCGCAGCAACGGGGGCAGGCCGACAGACGCACTACTCTCAGAATCACAGGTCGCTCGCCCCTGCGATACCTCACGAGCTAACCCGCTGCAGGCTCGCTCCAGACGCGGTGTGCCACAGGCAGCTCCAGCCAGCAGCAGTGCATCCGCCAACGGTAACTCATGCCGCAGAAGCAGCCACAACATCCTCGTCAAATTATAACTCTGCAGATCGCCAGCCATCGCCCCAAGACCGGGCAGACACAGCAACAGACGCTCAGGCCCGCGAAAAGAAACTCTCGCAGTACGACCTGACATCATCCAGTAAAACAGCAGAAAACCCAGTACCGCCGGGAACACAAACACCCACCACGGATAATCAGAATTCAATCTCAGCAACCACACCAATGCAGTTCCCGGCTGGACCCCAAGTCCATTCACGACGGATTCCTGATAACGTTCGAGAAACAACTGAGATCCTCCGCAAACCAATACTGAAGCCGTTGCCAGCACGGCAAGCGGATACGCAGCAGCCTCAGCGATGCGCGAGCGCAGATCAATCACATCCGATACATAGTCACTCAACAACTCCAGAGTCAAAGCAGGGCGACCGGATCGCAAACCCGCACCAACTGCAGCCGCCAATAAACGACCCACACCCGCCGGAACTTCCGCAAGAATCGCAGCCAGAGACTCTCCCTGCTCAAGACGCTGGGCCAGTCGCTGCATGTATCCCTTCAGCCTGCTGCCATGACCTGCCGCAGCAAATGACAGGCTGCTCTCCAGAGGTACCCCGGCTGACACCGCCCGCCGGACCTCGTCCGCTAAATCTTCAATATCCTGAAGTTGCAACTGCATAGATAAACCAACGTACAAATGGAGCTTAAATCAAGGGATATCCGCAGAAAAACCACCAAACACTCGCCACAACTCTTCCCGACTTGTGACACCGTCCAGCAGTGCCAATCGTGCCAGTTCCCGCAGCCCCAAAGTTCCGCACGCGGACGCAACCTCCGCAAGAGTACGAACGTCTGCACGCCTCAGTATTGCCTCGGTCATCCGAGGAAGACTCGGAGCCAGACTCTCACACAAAACAATGCGACCGGCATAGCCAGTGCCACCACAAGTGCAGCCTTTCCCAACAGGAGTATTCCCGTTCGATCGTTTGTCTGATGAACTCGTGATTTCAGCAGAATTTGTCGACGCAGGCCAGCAAGCCCCACAGCGCCTCCGCAACAAACGCTGACTGGTCACCATCTGCAATGCACTGCAGATCAGAAATGGCTCGAGTCCCATTTCCAGCAATCTCGCCAGAGCCTCAACCGCTGACCCCGCGTGATACGTCGCAATCACAAGATGTCCCGTCAACGCAGCCTGAAATGTCGCCTCGGCAGTCGCCGGATCACGGATCTCTCCCACCAGAATCACATCCGGATCCTGTCGCATCATCGACTTCAAACCAGTCGCCAGATCAAAACCCGCTGCCGGTCGAACCTGCGACTGAGCCGCCCCGGGAATTGACGATTCCACCGGATCCTCGATCGTCATCACACAACGAGCCCCACCGCTCTGCCGCAGAATCTCACGGACCAGCGCATACGCCGTCGTCGTTTTCCCGCTGCTGGACGGCCCGGTAACCAAAAGGACTCCTGAAGTTGACTGCAATTGCTGCCGTAGACACTGCTCAGCAGCCTCCGATAAACCCAGTTGTGACAGCAACTGTCGCTCTGAATTCTCTCCAAACAGCCGAATGGCAACCTTCTCACCGAAGAGTGTCGGGAATGTCGAGACACGCACCTCGGCAGCAGAAAACTCTGAAGCAACACGCCCTTCCTGCGGCAGATCCGTGCGATACGTCAGTAACCCGGAAATCACTTTCAAACGAGCCACCAGGCGTGGCCCCAACTCTGAAGCAAAACCCGCAACCAGATGCAACACACCATCAATCCGCCACTGCATCCTGAAAAATGTCTCTTCCGGCGTCAGATGCACGTCACTGACACGATGTAACGCCGCTTCCCGCAGAATCACGCCCACCAGCTCAGAAGCCGAGACATCCGCTCCACCAGCACACCCCGCAAGGGCAGCCGCAAAAGACTTTTCCAGCTCCCTCGTATTCATTTCCTGACTCCCCGAACCATGCACCAACACCACTTCCCGGATCCACCCACCGTTTTCTAGTGCATGAAATTGTCAGCCGCAACTACGACCATGCAGCCGCCAACCAGAGCCGGGTGGCCCCACCGATTGTCTGCCATCTTCTGCAATTCACGCTGGATTCGCAGACAAACGACTCCTTGACTGCAGGTGTTGCCATAGCGCGACAAATCGTTACGTCTGTCACTCGCCAACACAAATCCGCCAACTTAAATCAAGGGCGTCTTGTATTACCACCCATGCTTATTATACTACACACATTACGCACTCCGAATTTCCCGTCCGGATTGCACGATCCTGTATCGCCCTGAAATCTCTCACTTTGAAAGACTCAGGGAATCGTTACACTCCCGTTCTTCAGGTACGTCTTTCACGGCAGTAGGGAATCGGCCGTTATTTGGTTTTTTGGATTCCTGAACACTATTACTTCCGGAATCCTGTCTTTCAGGAGTTGTCTCCAATGGCCGCAAAAACACCTCGCAAATCACCCCCCGCCAAGCCACAGAGCGAACAGCATCTCATGCTGGAAAATGCTGTCGGACAGATTGAAAAAATGTTCGGCAAAGGCTCCATCATGAAACTGGATGCCACCGAGCAGGTCGGTGGATTCCCCGGCATTTCTGCCGGGGCTCTGTCCCTCGACATTGCACTCGGAGGCCGTGGCTTTCCTCAGGGACGAATCATTGAGCTGTTCGGACCGGAATCGAGTGGCAAAACGACGCTCGCTTTGCATGCCATCGCCAGTGCTCAGAAAGCCGGCGGCATTGCAGCATTTATCGATGCTGAACACGCGCTCGATCCCCAGTGGGCCAGAAAGCTGGGAGTGAATCTTGAGGAGTTGCTGGTCAGTCAGCCTTCTTACGGTGAAGAGGGACTGCAGATTGCAGAAATGCTGGTGAAATCCAACTCTGTCGACATCATCGTCATCGACTCAGTTGCTGCCCTCGTCCCCAAAGCGGAACTGGATGGCGAGATCGGGGACTCTCATGTGGGCCTGCAGGCACGTATGATGAGCCAGGCGATGCGTAAACTTACTGGTGTCATTGCTCGAGCCCGGGCCACCGTGATCTTCATCAACCAGATTCGCGAGAAGATCGGAGTGATGTTCGGTAGTCCTGAGACCACACCCGGCGGGAGGGCCCTCAAATTCTACAGTTCCTGCCGTCTTGATGTGCGACGAATCAATCAGCTCAAAGAGGGCGAAAACACGATTGGCATGCGTATGCGAGTCAAGATCGTCAAGAACAAGGTTGCTCCGCCGTTCCGTGTTGCTGAATTCGACATGTACAGCACACACGGCATCAGCTACGAAGCTGACCTGCTGGATCTCGCAGCAGAAAACAAAGTGGTTGATCGTAGTGGCAGCTGGTTCACGTTCGGCAGCACAAAGCTTGGCCAGGGACGGGATCGTGCACGAGTCTTCCTTGAAGAGAATCCTGCTATTGCGGCGGAAATCAAGGAACGCGTCCTGACCGTCAAAAACCTGAGCTCTGTGGCAGGTGTTGCAGCGGAAGCCGAAGCGGCGGCGGAAGCAGACGACGAATGAACCGCCTGTGACCAGACGGCCATTCGCAGTCTCTGACTGCGAATGGCCTCAGGACTTTCCCGGCAAAACAGTAAAGAGCAGTCTCATTGTCTGGAGCAAAAGTGGGCATGGAGGCATAGTGGAATTCGCATCCTGACCAAAGGAGCATCTGCTGTGGCTCGAATTAATCGCCGCCTCGTCCTGTCAGAGACCGAAATTCAGACCGTGAAATGTGTGAACCGCTGTGTTCGCCGAGCATTCCTCTGTGGTGATGACCCCCTGACCGGGCGAAATCTGGACCATCGAAAAGTGTGGATCCGCGATCGATTGGCCTTCCTCGCCGGCATTTTTTCGATCGATGTCCTTTCGTATTCCGTGCTTTCCGATCAGCTGACCCTGACACTTCGCAGCCGACCGGATATCGCTGGTCAATGGGACGACCTCGATGTGGCGAAACGCTGGTGGAGACTTTTTCCCCAACGGCGTCTTAAGGATGGCAGCCCGGACCAGCCCACTGATCTGGAATTGCGGGTGCTTGTCGCCAGGGTAGCAGAGTTGCGTCCCCGACTGTCCAGTATTTCGTGGTTCATGCGATGCACTGCAGAAGTCATTGCTCGCTGGGCGAACGCTGAGGACCAGTGCACCGGGAGATTCTGGGAAGGTCGATTCAAATGCACACTCCTGAATGACGAAGCCGCGATACTTGGCGGCTTAGTTCATGTCGATCTCCTGGCAATCCAGAGGGGCTTCGCGACATCGCCGGAAGAGTCCACATTTACAGGCCTGAATGATCGTATCCATGACGCACTGAATCAGTCGAAACGAACTGCAGCAGCGAACACTGGACCTGATCAGCCTGTAGCTCGTACCTCTGACTGGCTGTCTCCAATGAAAGGCAGTGATGGGCCGTCGGCATCGACTTCCGCCAGTTCATTCCCGCAGCGGCGAGCCTCAGATCGCTGCTGCGTCGACGTTTCTCTGAACGACTACCGACATTTGGCCGAGTGGACGTTGGAGTGTATCCGCGTTGGTGGTCCGCGATGTATCCAGGAATCAGAGCCACAGATTCTGCGGCGTATGCAACTCGATGGCCCAGCATGGCTCACACTTTTCAGTAGTTTCTCCAGGCGTCGCAAATGCGCATTTCCAATAAATCAGATATTCCAGACCGGTGCCCCCGGCCCGGTCGCAGGAATCACGGGAAACCCGAGCCCCCCGTAATCGCAAGCACCGCGCTGGTGCGAACTCCCTCAACCTACAACTGCTGACGGTAGCAGTATTTCAGGTAACAGATGCTGCTGGATATCCAGACTGAACCCACTGTGTTCAGAAACTCGCTGGCTGCCCGGCGCACGCTTCGCCTTCATCGTGTCGCGATAGTTTGTTGCAATCGCCCTGCTGCGTTGCGATCTGCCCACAGCGAGAAATAGTTATCCGATGATCGATCATCGGTTCCTCCTGCCGGCAAGTACGTTTTCCGCACGCTACTGCCGTCACCCTCGCAATCCAGAGCCGAAGGCGGCAATATCAGCGGGCAACGACACTCACGATCCGGATGCCTACTGCCCCAGTATGTCAGACAGCCATTTGCTGCCCCCAAACAGACAACTGGATTGCGTCGCGTCATGCAGCCTCCCCTGCAACAACCTCCAAAAACGCTTCAAACATCACATCATTGACTACCCCTGTTGGGTGGCCCTTTCTGCGTTGTCCGATTCCCTCAACGCGAATCATGAATCTCCCCAAAGTCGCCTCGCGGTCACTCCGCACTCCCAACTCCACACTCCCACCTTCCACCTTCCACCTTCAGACTCAAAAATCCTTGTTGAAAGAACGACACGAATCGACTGCACGATCCTGAAGTCGTACTCAGCCCGCACATCCACCACCATTGGATGGCCCCGTTCTCCGTATTCCTGACCGCACCAGAAACTCGCTCGAGGCTTTACAGCGAACCTTGCACGGCGGCTCAAAACAGAAGCCTGTCGCCGGGGCATGCCGTTCAATCAAACACAATCGAAGTATCAGCGTTGCGGGAAATCCTCGAGCGAATTCAACAAAATGCGGCTCTGTCGGCACCAACCCCGCCCCGAAGATCCGTTCCGAGAGCCATCAGCTGAATTACTGAGAATCCTTCAGCAACAGACCACTCATAGGCAGTAGTGTCCTCTGTCATAGTGAACAACCACTACTGGATGGCCCCATTTTTGATGGGGGCCTGAGGCAGGCGTCACAGGTACAATCATCTGCTATCCGGGACTGCAATCCACAACGGTAATCTGGAAGTCAGTTGGACACTCGTTATTGCGCAAGGTGAGTTCATGTAAACGCATGTTGGCAGTTCTCCACCAGACTGCCTGTTCAGGGGCCAGCGCGAGAATTGCTTGCTAACTGCCTGTTGCTGGGCAAAAGACAACCACCGTTGGGTGGCCC
>CAXBSH010000054.1:0-22621 GCA_963977705.1 uncultured Planctomycetaceae bacterium | reverse complement strand
CGGGGGACGACACGGGCTGAAGCCCATGCTACGACCACCGAGCCCCAGTTCGGGAACAGCAGCACAACAACATCCGTCAGCTTACGCTAACGGCTCGCCTCGGTGGCGGGGGAAGGACGTTCGGCTCGGCAGGAGCCTCGCCCTCCCAAGGGGAACCTCACTGACCACTGACCACTGACCACTGACCACTGAATACTGAATACTGAATACTTCCCACCGCTTGCCTGTTGCCCCCTGTGTCTTTCCGTGGTGAAAAAATCACCTACACTCGAACACCCCAAAGAACACCGCACTCATCCTTTTACTTCGAGCCATAAAAAACCATCACAAACGCCATCCGCCCCAACCTGCTCTGGTTCCCTGCACTGCCCGGTCGCTATGCTGTCATGCTTCAACCAGGCCCCTGAACGGTCCAGGAACCCTCCATGCAACCTCGCCGAAGCATTCTGCCCCCCATGCCTCAGCTGCGATCCACGCACGCTCCGGGCTGGGTCGCCGTCGCTCGCGGCGCCGCTGCCGGGCTGGCGCTGCTGTTGATCTGCGGGCTGGCCGAGCAGCGTCAGTGGGGCACCAGCCTCGTCGATGGCTGGCTGTTTTCGCTCGCACCGCTCCCCGCTGCCCTTGCTCTCGCACTTGTCGCCTTTACTGCTCCTTTACTGCTGCTGTTTTTTGCCTTCCCGGGACTGCCACAGCCACTCAGACTGATCTGCTTCCTCACAGTGCTTGCCTGCTGCGGTTTCATCGGCCGCGAAGTCTGGCAGGCCACAGAACAGACCAGCGAACAGCTGCGCACCGCTGCACTCGCTCAACCACTTGGATTGCTGCTGCTGTTCGTCGTCACGGGACTGGGTGTTGTCGGCTGTGGCTCACCGCGTGTCCGTGGTCGCTCATCATGGTTCGCCATGCTGGTCGCTGCCTGCCTGACCGTCTGCAGCTTCCCGGTGCTCAGCATTCAGTCGGCTGCCGTGCGTCCGGTGGCCGCAGATTTCAACCCGCGACTGATCGTGGTTCCGTTGTGCCCGAAGACCGAAACAGGTGAACTTTCCGAATCTCTGCTGGATCGCCTGCAGACTGCTGCGGCAGAGCTGCGGCGATATCGCAGTGCTCGCTTGCTGCTGTGTGGCCTGCAACAGTCCGGCCGTCTGCCCGCTGAGGGTCAGCTGCAGGCCGCTGCCGCGCAGCTGGGCATCGCCGCTGAAAGGCTGCAGATCGATCTCAGTGGGCTGCCGCTGCCCGATCTGTTGCTGCAGACTGCTGTGCCGGCCAAAAGCAGCACCGCTCAGCCTGCTCAGGTGCTGCTGGTCAGTCACTGGTACGAGCTGTCCCGGTTGCGGCTGCTGGCTCGCCGAGCCGGGTTGCAGCCCGCCACCGTAGCCGCTCGCCAGCAGCACGCCCTGTTCCGCCAGAATCAACTGATTGCCGGGGAATGCCTGCTGATGCTGCGTGAACTGGCCAGTCCCGTCATTGATTTTGCTCGGCAGTCCCGCGTCGCCTCAGAGACGATTCTGGACGCTGAAGCAGTTTCCTCAGACCCCTCAGACCCCGCCACACCGGGCGCAGACCCCGCAGTTAATCCGGCCGACCCATTCCGTCAGCTCTGAGATTCCCCGCACAACACGTGGCAATCCGCCGACATTCGGGCACCCGGAATTGATTCACCCCCCACCACTCGTAGAATTCCCGGTTCCCTGCAGCAAAACAGTCAGCGCGGATTTTCAGACAGCAATCAGGTAAAACGATGGACGAAGCAATACGGAAGGCGCGAGTGCTGATTGAGGCACTCAGCTGGATTCAGCGGTTTCGCGGCCGATATGTGGTCATCAAACTGGGTGGCAGTACTCTGGATGACGCCGCTGCCGTAGACAGTCTGCTGGTCGACGTCGTATTTATGGCGGCGGTCGGGATGCGGCCGGTCATTGTGCACGGTGGTGGCAAAGCCATCTCTGCCGGAATGGCTCAGGCCGGCATTCAGCCGCGATTTGTGGCTGGCCGGCGCTATACGGATCTGCCCACACTGCAGATCGCCTCCCGAGTCCTTGTTCAGGAAATCAGTCAGTCCATCGTGGACCGCATCAACCATCATGGTTGTCGCGCGGCGGGGCTGCACTTCGGCACAGAGAATGTCCTGACGGCTGAAAAACTGACGCTGCGGGACGAACAGGGGCAACCGATCGATCTGGGCCATGTGGGCCAGGTCGTGCAGGTGGATACCGACGTCATTTCCCGCGTCTGTTCGACAGGCACAATTCCCGTCATCCCCAGTCTGGCACTCAGCAATATCGGTCATCGGCTGAATGTGAATGCGGATACAGCGGCGGCCGCGGTTGCCTGTGCCCTGTCTGCCGAAAAACTGGTATTCCTCAGCGATATCCCCGGAATCCTGACCGATCTGAAGAATCCTGCCAGCCGACTTTCGCATGTGACCGGATCGCAGGTGCGAAGCCTGATTGCGGACGGTACAATTGCAGGTGGTATGGTCCCGAAAGTGGAAGCCGCTCTGGAATCGCTGGATGCCGGTGTCCGCAAGGTGCATATTGTGGATGCGGCAATGCCGCATTCGGTACTGCTTGAGATTTATTCTGACACGGGCGTTGGTACAGAAATTGTTCCGTGAACGTTTTTCATTGTCAGCAGCAGCAGCACTGATCAGGTCCGGCAGGTGAACCAGCAGCCTGCATCAGGTGTCCGTTGGTTTTCAGATCCGGTAGTTCGTTCTCAGCAGTCTGTCAGCAGAACAGTCATCAGAAGGTTTTACTCATGTCCACGACAGCCCTGTCCGGCAGCCAGGCAATCATCGATGTGTTCGACGATTACGTGATCCCGAACTACCGTCGTCAGCCGATTGCTCTGATCCGCGGCGAGGGGTCTCGAGTGTGGGATGCGGACGGTCGTTGTTATCTGGACCTGTTCCCGGGCTGGGGCTGCAACATTCTGGGCTATTCCCCACCGCGGCTGGTGCAGGCCATTCAGGAACAGGCTGCGAAGCTGATCCATGTCCCCAACACGTGGTATATCGAGCAGCAGGGACGGTTCGCAGAATTCCTCTGCAGTCGTGGATTCGGCAAAGCCTTTTTCTGCAACAGCGGTGCGGAAGCCAATGAAGCGGCCATCAAGCTGGCTCGACTGCACGGAGCATCACAGAACCGTTATCGAGTGATTACGTTTGAGAATGGCTTTCATGGCCGCACATTCGGGGCGCTCACTGCCACAGCTCAGCCCAAGTATCACGAAGGCCTTGGCCCGTTGATGGCCGGGTTCCGTTATGCTCGGATGAATGACATCGAGACGGTTCGCAGTCAGATCGACAGCGAAACGGCCGCCATTATGATCGAACCGGTGCAGGGCGAAGGTGGAGTGCGGATCCCGGCCCCCGGTTTCCTGCAGACGCTTCGCACACTCTGCGACGAACACGGCCTGCTGCTGATCTTTGATGAAGTGCAGACGGGAATGGGTCGGCTGGGCACATGGTTCGGCTATCAGGCAATGGGCGTCCAGCCGGACGTGATGACTCTGGCCAAAGGTCTGGCTGGCGGAGTTGCGTGTGGGGCGATGATCTGTCGTGACGAGTTTGCGGCGGACCTGCGTCCGGGCATGCATGCCAGCACGTTCGGTGGAAATTCGCTGGCCATGGCTGCCGGTCTGGCTGTGGGTGAAACGATTGAGCAGGAAGGTTTGCTGCAGCACATCCAGCAGGTCTCTGCTCAGGTCCGTACGCGGTTGCAGGGTTGGCAGTCGGAACTGCCGATTATTCGTGAAGTGCGGGTTTGTGGCATGATGATCGGCATCGATCTGACCATCCCATCCGGCCCGGCAGTCGCCAAATGTATGGAGCGCGGCGTCCTGATCAACGCCACGAACGATACGGTTGTAAGGCTTTTGCCGGCATTAAACGTCTCCGCGGACGATTTGGACGAAGGACTCTCCGTCATCCGGGAAGTTCTGGAAGAAATTGCAAATCAGGCTTAAATTGCTCTGTGGAAGTGCTGGTGTGCAGTCGGCTGTCTGCACTTTCGGCGGTCGTTTTTCAGCAGCAACCTGACACAAAAAGCATCCCCGTGGGCTTCCTCGCGAAGGTACACATCTACTGCTTTCTGCTCAGCTATCTCGGATCGCTGGGTTTCGAAGTTTTGTTGCTGCTGCGTCGGCCGGCCCCTTTCTTTCGTACACTGGCCGTCGGTTTTGCAGCCGCCGGATTTCTGGCCCACACAGCCTTCCTGCTGACTCGTGGCCAGGTCGAAGACCTGCCCCCACTGCTTACCAGTCAACAGGACTGGCTGCTGGTACTGGCCTGGATCGGCAGCCTGCTGTATCTGATCCTGTTGACGCTGAATCGACAGCTGGCACATGGCCTGTTTCTGCTGCCTGCGGTTCTGCTGCTGGTGACGGCTGCAATCTTCGCCAGCCCGGTTGCTGCCGGCTCGCTGCGGGAAGTCTCACTCAGACGCTGGGGCATGGTGCATGCCGCCTCACTTGTACTGGGGATTGGTGCCGTGGCCGGGGCTGCTCTGCTGGGACTGATGTACGTGCTCCATCATCAGCGGCTTCGCAATCGCACTCGTTTCCTGATGCGACTGACTCTGCCCAGTCTCGAACATCTGGCCGCGTGGAATCGCTGGATGGTGTTGTTTTCGGTCCCCTGCCTGACCATTGGGCTGCTGACCGGCTTTCTGCTGATCTCACTGTCACGCAGTTCCGGCCAGTCCGGAATCCCGTGGGCCGATCCACTGGTGGTCATCACGATCGTGGTCTGGCTGGCCATGGTGGCGGTGCTGATTCGCACCATGCAGAAGTCGCAGCAGCCCGGTCGATCTGTGGCCATGCTGTCATTTCTCAGTGGAGGCTTTCTGCTGCTGACCATTCTGGGACTGATGATGCTGCCCCGCATCGGCTCGGGTGACATCATTCACGGTCGACCCGCAGAATCGACTCAGTTGCAGCCTGCCGCGGCGCGGCTGCCTGCAGACGCTGCCCGTGAAGGGTCAGCCCCATGAATGTGCTCGTCATCAGCTGCAATCACCATAAAGCCGGCGTGCAGCTGCGGGAACGCCTTGCGTTCTCCAGTCAGCAGCAGTTGTCCGAAGCCTATACACAGTGGCGAGCTCGACATCCCGAATCCGAAATCGTCGTGCTGTCCACCTGCAATCGTGTCGAAATCTATGCGGCCGATGAACGACAGCAGGATGGCGTCAGCTTCGATGATATCACTCGCTTCATCAGCCAGTTCCACAATGTGCCGTCGGACGAATTCACCGGGGCTGTGCTGGCACATTCCGGTGCCGACGCGGTCTCGCACCTGTTTCAGGTTGCCTGCAGCATCGACAGCATGGTGCTGGGTGAACCCCAGATCGTCAATCAGGTGAAAGAGGCCTACCGGGTTGCCCAGGAGAATTCAGCCTGCGGACCGCTGACCAACGTGCTGTTCCAGTACGCCCTGAAAGTCTCGGCTCAGGTCCGCACCGAAACGGCACTCGCCGATGGCCGCGTGTCGATAGCCAGTGTGGCCGTCGGAGACTTTGGCAAAAGCATCTTCAGCCGTTTTGATAACAAAACCGTGCTGGTGATCGGTGCGGGTGAGATGGCCGAAGAGACTTTGACATACCTGCAGTCAGAGGGTGTCCGCCGCATTGTGGTCGCCAATCGCAGTCGCGAACGCGGCGAATCACTGGCCGCCAAATTCCGCGGGGAAGCTGTCGACTTCGCTGAACTGGATGCCTGGCTGGCCAAAGCCGATGTCATTGTCAGCACGACCGGAGCATCCCAGACGTTGATTTCGCGTGAACGATTTGCCACAGCGCGACAGCGTTCCGCCAGGCAACCCGTGTTCATTCTCGACCTCGCCGCACCCCGGGACTTTGACCCCGAAATCGCCTCGCTCGACGAAAATGTCTTCCTGTATGACCTCGATGCGCTGGAAGAAACCTGCGAACGTAACCGCCGGGCGCGGCGCGGGGAAATCCAGAAGGCTCAGGACATCATCAATCACCAGACTCGCACCTTCATGCAGGAAATCTATCACCGGGCAACCGGCCCGGTGATCAATCGGCTGCGGGAACACTGGCACGACATCAGCCGGGCTGAGCTGGATCGACTGTTCCGCAAGTTGCCCGATCTGCAGCAGCCTCAACGGGATGCCATCGAAGCCACCATCGGCCGGATTGTCAATAAATTGCTGCATCCACCGCTGGAGGCACTGAAGGACGAAGCACGCGGGGGCACCCCGGAAGGCCTGTTGCAGGCCATCCGACGCCTGTTTTCCCTGGGTGATTGACCCCTCCGCCCATTTTCAGATTCCCGAAAATCCCAGCACTTCCGCGAAATGTCTGTTTGACGGTAAGACCCATGCGGAATATTCTGGCGTTTCCTGCCAGTGCTACCCAGCGCTACAGTCCCTGCCACTAACCCTCCCTGATTCCTGCCCGGAATTCCCCCGCCATTGTGCAGCTTATCAATACGCATATGCGTGTTGCTGAAGCGTCACCAATTGCGTTGACTTTCCGCAGAAAACAGCCACCGGTTTGGCAGACTTCGGTTGACGGACCTGAAGGATTTCAGTGTTTTCGTTGATGGAGCGGCGACCGGAATCGAATTCCAGTAATTCGGTCGTGGAGCTTTTTTCATGCGTTGTCAGTTGGCGTTTTCTGTTACCTTCACGGTACTCGGACTGCTTCAGGCTTCCGCAGCCGCCGATGATCCCGCGCGGCCAATTCCGCGTGGGGCTTTTGCGTCTGTCCCCGACCTGACTTTGCGTGAGGGCGATCCGGTACCCGCATTTCAGGCCGTGTCTACCAGTGGCCAGCTGTGGAAATCTGAAGAACACGTCGGAAAAAAGTACGTGGCTGTCTTCTTTTTCCCGGCAGCATTCACCAGCGGTTGTACTCAGCAGGCCTGCCTGTACCGCGATCAATTGCAGACACTGGAAGCAGCGGGAATTGAGGTGGTGGGAATCAGTGGGGATCTGGTTCCGGGGCAGCAGCTGTTCCACCAGCATCACAATCTGAGTTTTTCGTTATTGTCGGACGCCGACGGCAAGGTCGCGCGGCAGTTTGGCGTTCCGGTGCGGGCGGGCGACCAGATTACTCGAACCGTGGATGGCACAGACTATGTTCTGGCGCGTGGTGTGACGGCCAGCCGCTGGACGTTTCTGATTGGGAAAGATGGGAAGGTTGCTCGCAAGAACACCGCCGTTGATCCGGAAAAAGATGCGCTGAATGTTCTGGAAACCGTTCGACGACTGACGGCAGCGACCGAATAATTCGGGCGTTGTTGCTTTCGGCTGACGGTTCCGTCACTTGAATTGCCGGGCTTTCAGCGTAAGACTTCGGCGTAAGCCATGCTTGGTTGTTGGTAATGACTCAGGCAGTCCCGTGTCGTGGACAGCCGTGTTTTCAGGTCGTTTCATCGGGAGAGTCACAGTATGAAGAAGTTTGTTGCACTGGTTCTGGCAACTGTTGCCATGTTTGGTCTGCAGACCGTCAACGCAGGCGACCTGAAGTCCGGCCTGCAGGTTGACGAGTATCCACCGGCCTTCTACGTGACCGACATCACCGGTCCGGCTGCATCCACCAAACTGTGCTATCGCTGCCAGTACGGTGCTCGTCCGGTAGTCAGCGTCTTCGTACGTGGCATGGACGAAAACACCACGAAGCTGGTGAAGGAACTGGATGCTGTCGTTGCGAAGAACAGCGGCAAGAAAATGGCGGCCTTCGTCACTGTTCTCAGCGAAGACCCCGATGCTCAGGAAGCCGCTCTGAAGAAGATCGCCAACGACAACAAGATCGCTCACACTCCGCTGACCGTGTTCGAAAACAACGTCGGACCGGCTAAGTACAACATTGCAAAGGACGCCAGCGTCACCGTGATGATGTGGGTCGACTCCAACGTCAAAGTGAACCATGCTCTGCCAGCCGGCAAGCTGACCGCTGAAGAAATTGCAAAGATCGTGAAGGACACCGAGAAGATCCTGAACTGATCTTCTGCGAATCCAACGCTCACCAGACTCAGACCCGGATCAGGCTGACCAGCCCGATCCGGGTTTTTTCGTATCAACGCCGTGGCCCCCAGCGGCTTCCCCCAGCGACCGCCGAGCACCAGCCTGGTGAAGACCAGACAACAACACCCGTCAGCTTCCGCTAACGGCTCACCTGCACGGCGTGGGAGGGGCCGTTCGGCTCGGCGGGAGCCTCGCCCTCCCAAAGAAAACTCGGCTCACACTGACCACTGACCACTGAAAACTGACCACTGAAAACCCGTGGCCTTCCGTAGCGATACCAGCACTACCACACAAACACCGCTGGCTTCCTCCTGCGCTGCGCCGTTTTTTACGCGCACCACTTGCCGCCGATAGAACACCCTCAAAGGTTCTTCACATCCCTGTCTGCCCTGGCCTTCTTCGCGGCCTATGCGGCTTCGCGTGAGGCCACCTCACGAAACAGAAAATCGGCCCCTCAGCCGAAAAACAGATCAACCGCGACCACA
This sequence comes from uncultured Planctomycetaceae bacterium, assembly GCA_963977705.1. Taxonomy (GTDB): domain Bacteria; phylum Planctomycetota; class Planctomycetia; order Planctomycetales; family Planctomycetaceae; genus SXXK01. The sequence goes on along the minus strand of CAXBSH010000054.1, from coordinate 14,146 downwards.
GCCCGTGACGATCCTGACGACTGGGTAAGGATTAACGCGCGATCGTTACGGCAGTTTCTGCCTGTGCTTCAGGACTTCACTGCAGCATTCGCCGAAATGAGTCCCCGAAGGTCGCTGCAGCCCTGCCACACCGACTTCTCAATCCGGAAACCGGCCCCGTCCGGTTCCCGTCCACGATATCGTTCGCAGAAATTCTTTTTCTTCGCTCAACTGCAGGATCCAACTGTGCAGACACACAGCCCGAACCCGGGTGGCGACACAACCGCGTCCGCTCAGCCCACCGCTCGATCAGCATCTTCCACGCTGTGGCCTGTCGCCTTCGGCAGCCTTGGCATCACCGTGCTGTTCTATCTGATTGGACCATGGATTGCCGCGCCGCTGAACGGGCAGGAATTTTTTCAGCGATACTTCTGCGGACACCCGCTGGAATACGTCACATCGGCCATCTTCTTTCTGGGTATGGCCATTCTGTGGGCCAAGTTCCGCGCCCTGCCGGCGGACCGACACGCACTCGCCGCTGCCCGTGAATTCGCCACACAGCATCACTGGTCCACCGGTCAAACGATGCTCAGCCAGTCCGTTTCTGAAATGACCGACTTTCTGAATTCTCCGTCAGGCGCCGCACCCACCACTGCCGTTGGCCAGCGATTCCATGACATTCTGCACCACGTCACGCGACGCGCAGACGCCGCACTGGATGATCATCTGAAATACCTTGCGGACCTCGCCGCCGACCGCCTGACTCAAAGCTATCAGCTGGTGCGAACCGTCACGTGGGCCGTCCCAATCATGGGCTTCCTCGGCACCGTGATCGGAATCACCATGGCCATCGCAAACGTGACTCCGGAACAGCTCGACTCCTCGCTCCCGGAAGTCACTTCCGGGCTCGCCGTGGCCTTCGATACGACCGCCCAGGCACTTGGCATGTCCATGGTGCTGGTGTTCGGAACATTCCTGATGGAACGAGCTGAGCAGTCCGTGCTGAACGAACTGGAAGAATTCGGTATAGACTCGCTGCTGCCCGCTTTCGGACGCAGCAGCGACGCACAGCAGAACAGTGGTGCCGCAGCCGCCGAACTCACAGCTCGCATGCTGACACAGCAGGCGGAATTCTGGAATGCCCGCTTCGCGTCGCTGCAGTCGGACTGGCAGGCCGCACTCAGTCAGCAGACTGCACTGCTGGCACAGAACCTGGCGGCCGATACCGAACAGACACTCGGCCACCATCGTGACTCACTCGCGCTCGCACGTGACAACTATGCCGCCGTACTGCAGCAGAGCTCGCAGACGGTCGCTCAGCAGTTCCAGCAGGCCACATCCGCGTTCGTGCAGCGAGTTGAAGTGTGGCAATCAGCCATGCAGACCACTTCGATGGCCGCAGCCGGTCAGACGGAAGAACTGCACCGCCTTGGCCGCACACTGCTGCAGCTGACGGAATCCGAAGAACGCCTGGCCCGACTGCAGGACCAGCTGAACCAGAATCTGCAGGCCCTGCAGATTGTCGATTCCCTCGAACAGACGGTCAGCAGTCTCAACGCAGCCGTCGCAGCCCTTTCCGCTCGCACGCACCTGCGTTCGGCAGCCTGAATTTACTGACGATCCGGACTGACCCGAGACTCCCATGGCCCGGCGGCACCATCAGCACAGTGTTTCACTGTTTCCCTTCCTCGCAGTACTCGTCTGCGCGATGGGATCGCTGATTCTCCTGCTGCTCGTGATGACTCGAAAAATCCGACACGATCAGCAGGCCGAACTCAACACAAACGCTCCGCCGATCGTCGTCACTCAGCCCGTCGATCGTTCGGCTGAACTGCGTGCGCTGGAGCTGGACGTCGTCGCTCTGCAGGGACGCATCACGCAGCTGCGACAGAAGGTCACCACACTCCGCACGGAACTGGACGAAAAACGCCGGCTGCTGGCCACCTCGCGTACCGAACTGGCCGGATTGCAGGCACGACTGCAGACCGCTCCGACAGCTGGTTCAGCTGCCGCTACAGAATCGGATCTGAAGCAGCTGCAGACCGAGGAAGCCGAATTGCTGGCGCGACTGTCTGCCACAGAGCAGGCCCTGCTTACAAAACGCGATGAGCTGACCCGTGCGGAGGATGCCGTCAGGGAGGCCGAGCTGCTGCTGTTCGAAAAACAGTCGGCCATCGTGGCGCTCCGCGAACAGATCCAGTCGGCCGAAGCACAGGCTGCAGCCGTCTCAGGTGTTCAAACACTCGTCGAATTCAGCAACTCTACTGGCACCACTCGAACACCCATCGTCATTGATGTCTCCGCCGCTGGCTTCGAATTCCTGCCCAACTCTGTCCGCATCACCATGGCCGATATGGAGAAATTTCCTGTCCGCGACAATCCTCTGCTGTCCGGCATTCTGGCCGTTCATCAGCATCGCAGTGGCCGTTCACTGACCGCCGAACCCTATGTCCTGCTGCTTGTCAGACCCGGCGGCAGTCTGCCGTTTTATGGTGCGCAGCGGATCCTGACCGATGCCAAAATCCACTACGGCTATGAACTGCTGACTCCGGACCGCAAAGTGGTGGTCGAAGGCCTGGATCCACTGGAACCGCCCGCCGTTCAACTCGCATTACAGGAAGCATTCCGCCGCCGTGATGGCCTGTATGCTCGCCTGTTCGATATTACTCAGGACGAGCTTGCCAGACGCGGACTAACGCCCGGGCAGACGGCGGATCCTGAGCAGCCTGCCGAACGTCGCCTGTCGGTGCGTGCCGATGGGCGAGTCATGGAAGAAGAACCGAAGACTCGCCGTCGCCTCGAAAATCGCTATTACGCAGGCGGCGTTGCACCTCCCCCGTCATTTTATACCAATCGCGCTGCGACCCGCGCTAACAACCCTCCACAGGGGCGGCTGAGTGCCGCTGAAGCCGAACAGATGGCCGAACAGTTCGCCGAAAACTATGCTCGTCAGCGCGCCATCAACAAGGCGGCAGAGGATACCCGCAAAGCACTGGCCGCCACTCGAGGCCACCAGCCCGCACCATCCGCCAACCCGGTCACCGGCACAGTCCCACCAGCCTCAACCGCTGCCGCCGCTGCGGAATCACTGCGAAGCCCCACGGAAAAACGCTTCGCAGATGCCCTGTTCAGTGGCGATGGCTCGATGCAGGGATCCCGGCTGGTCGGACGTCGCAGTGACGCATTCGCAGCAACTCCGCTGGGAGTCGCAGCGCGAACCACAGGTGGACCCGCTGCACCGCATCCGGCCAGCGGAGGAAACGCGACCACTCCTGCGACAGGTACCAGTCCCCTTCAGCAACCCACAGTCGCAACGGCGTCGGCTCCGCGAACTGACGCGGATGACCTGCCATGGTATCAGTCTGCGAATCCCGCAACGGGCTCGAAGGAATCCGGCAGTCGAATTCCCGGAGCGCCCGTTTCCGACAACGGCAAAAGCCGTTCCGGCAATGGTGACCCACTGGCGGCCGGGCAACCGCAGTCGTCACGCATCGATCGCGATACGCTCAATCGCATGGGTCCCGTCAGCGCCGGCAGTCGCGGTAATCCGGCCCTCGCCGCTCCCGTGGGCATTGTCGTGTTTCTGGATGCTGAGCACCTGACAGTGGCGCAGCAACCCGTACTGGAACTGCGTAATCAGTCCGTGGCTGTGGCCGAAGCTGAGCTGCTCCGCGCCATCAATCAGGAACTCGCGGACGCCCGCCGCAGACCCGACGATCAGCTGCTGCCCGTCGTACGGTTCATCGTCAGTCCGGGTGGTGAGCAATGGCGTCAGCCACTGGCGGCCGCACTGAAACGGACGGGGATTCAGTCTGTGACACTTTATGAAATCACACCGCACATGCTGCCAGCCGATGAAACCGGATACGCCTCAGTGCCGGACCCCGCGGAGGCTCAGCCATGAGTCGTCGCATGCAGCGAGCAGAACTGGAATTCGGATCCGACTCGTTCCTTGACGTGGTCTGCAACATCGTCGGTATTCTGATCATTCTGATCGTGGTCGTCGGTGTGCGACTGCAGCGACAACCTCGCCCCGTGGATCCGCAACCGGCACTGCAGGCGGCGGCAGCTGCCGCCGAAGCAGCGGCACAGACGGCTCAGCAGAACGCGGCCGTTACCACTGCCGGTACCCAGCGCGACACACTGCAACGGGATCTGACCGCGCTGGAAACAGACGAACGACAGCTGGAACACGAGCTGCAGACGATTGCCACAGAGACGCTCACGGCCCGGCAGGAATCCGCAGCCGCGAAGACTCAACTGGCAGAACGACAGACGCAGCAGGAAACTCAGGGACGTCGCGAACAGAAACTGGCAGCAGAACGCAGCGCCACCAGTGCTCGCGTCGCATCACTGAAGAATTCACTGAAGGTTTCCGAGCAGAAGCACAGCGAACTGGAGGCCGCGTTGCGACGCACACTGGATACGGAAGTCCAGACACGGAAAAAGACACAGACCGTGGCCGTGGAAACACTGCAGCTTACCGAACAGCTCACAGCGGCTCAGCAACAGACACAACCTGCCGATCGTCTGAATCATCGGCTGTCACCAGTAACCAAACCGGTGGAGTCTGATGAGGTGCATTTTCGTGTTGCGGAGGGCATGGTCAGCATGATCCCGCTGAATGATCTGCTGGATCGCCTGAAGGATCAGGTGATGTCACGACGTTCCACGATCATGCGATTCAATCAGTTCGAAGGACAGGTCGGTCCCGTCAGCGGTTACTCCATGAAGTACACCGTTGAAAAGGAAGGTGGCACAGCGCTGGAATCCCTGCAGACGGGTGATCTGCGAGTCCGAGTCAGTGTTTCGAAATGGCAGCTGCAGCCCGAAGAATCACTGCTGCAGGAACCAATTGCTGATGCGCTGCGTCCGGGATCGCGGTTTCGCCAGCAGCTGGAAACCTGTCCGCCCGATTCCGTGGTGACCATCTGGGTCTATGAAAATTCGTTCTCGCAGTTCGCCGCCATTCGCGAACTGGCTCATGGGCTGCGGCTGCGAGTTGCAGCGCGTCCGCTGCCGGAAGGTACACCGATTGTCGGATCGCCCAACGGCAGTCGCTCGTCCGCACAATAGCCGGCAAATCCGCCGAAAAACGCCTCTCGGCCGGCCAATTCTGTGCTCTTTCACCCGAATTCTCGCTATTCTTTCAGCGTGGTCCCTGCCGTTCTGAATTCTGCACACAGCTGAATGTGGTGCTGCCATGAGTGTTCGTAATTTCTGTGGTCGCACACGACGTGAAACGCTCTGGCAATCCGGCTGCGGATTCCCCGGACTGGCACTCGCCTCACTGCTGCACACAGACGGTGCAGAAAACTGCGCGGCCGCTGACGAATCAGACAGTCCCTCGGCTTTCCGCAACCCGCTGGCTCCCCAGTCCCCGCATTTCCAGCCCCGCGCAAAAAACGTCATCTTCCTGTATATGTACGGTGGCCCCAGCCAGATCGATACGTTCGACTACAAACCCGATATGTACGGGATGGACGGCAGGACCGTTGATGTAAAAACCTTTGGGCGTGGCGGACATCGCAATCAGGGACGCATCGTCGAACCGCGCTGGAAATTTCGCCAGTACGGTGAATGCGGCAAATGGGTCAGCGACCTGTTCCCCAATCTGGCCCGCCGCGTCGATGACATCGCCTTCATTCATTCCATGACGGCAGATTCCCCGATTCACGGTTCTGCCATGCTGATGATGAATTCCGGACGCATCCTCAGCGGACATCCCTGCCTCGGCTCGTGGGTCAATTACGGGCTGGGCAGCGTCAACGAAAATCTGCCCGGATTCGTGGTGATGCTCGATCCACGCGGTGGCCCAATCAGCGGCGCGAAGAACTGGAGCAGTGGTTATATGCCGGCCACTTATCAGGCTTCAGTCATGCGTTCCAGTGGTTCACCAATTCTTGACCTGCAGCCACCTCAGGACTTCGCCGGTAAACCTCAGCGCAGAATGCTGGATACCCTGCGACAGCTCAACGAACAGCATCTGCAGACTCGTGCAGATAACTCCAGCCTCGCCGCACGTATTGCCAACTATGAACTGGCATGGCGCATGCAGTCTTCTGCCCCGGAAGCGGTCGACCTGACTCAGGAAACGCAGGCCACACAACAGCTTTACGGACTGGATGATCCCCGCAGTGAAAAATTCGGACGACAGTGCCTGCTTGCTCGGCGCCTCGTGGAACGCGGTGTTCGGTTTGTCCAGATCTACTCGGGCGGTGCCCATAATGACGACAACTGGGATGCTCACTTCGATATGGAAGCCAACCATAATCTGCATGCTGGTGAAACTGACAGGCCCATCGCCGGTCTGCTGCAGGATCTCAACGAACGCGGTCTGCTGAAGGACACGCTGATTGTCTGGGGCGGTGAATTCGGTCGACAACCCACTGCGGAATATGCCAAAGGCAGTGGCCGGGACCACAACAGCTATGGATTCACAGTCTGGATGGCCGGCGGTGGCATTAAAGGTGGTGTCAGCTATGGTGGAACCGACGAACTGGGCAGTCGCGCTGTGGATCACGAATGCCACGTGAAACACATGCACGCCACGGTTCTGACTCTGCTGGGGCTTAGCCCGGAAAAACTGACCTATTACTTCGGTGGCCTTGAAAATTCACTGGTCGGTGTCGAAGGTGCTCAGCCGCTGTGGGACATTATGGCCTGACAGCGGCTCGCCCGTCGCCTACCACTGACTGACAATCCCCGTCGGACACCGCACGATTCCGCTGTCTGTCTGCAGCACCAGCAGGCCATCTTCGTCAATCCCCGCGCAGACTCCCTGCACGACCCCATCACCGCTCTGCACCGACACCAGTCTTCCATTCAGGACACTACAGCGATTGGCATCTGACATGGCCATCCGCGGCTGGTTGCTGAGCTGCTGGATGCGGGCATCCAGACGCTGCAGAATGCGCAACAGAACATCCGTCAGATCCAGCGGATGTCCCAGCAGGTCTGCCAGCGACACGGCGCGGCGCGATATCTCTTCAGGAGCCTCCAGCAGAGAATTATTCACATTGACGCCGATGCCGATAATCAAAGCCTGGTCGTTACCCGCCCCATGCTGTTCCACCAGAATTCCGCAGATCTTTCGTGGACCACTCAGCACATCGTTGGGCCACTTCAGCTGAAATTCATGATCCGGTGCCGTTTCCAGCAGAGCATCACGCACCGCCATACCAGCAGCAATCGCTGCCAGCGGACGACGTTCCGGAGACAACGGCAGTTCCTGTGATCTGAGCACCAGAGAAAAGGTCAGCGCCCCGGCGGATGACCACCACAGGTTGCCCTTCCGCCCACGTCCAGCCGTCTGCTCGGCCGTCAGCACCAGCGCCGGACTGCACGCCGCCAATGGCTGCAGCAGCTGCAGTGCCAGCGTATTCGTGCTGGGCAGTACCGCATGATATTCCACATGCTGCAGACTGGATTCCCGCAGCAGACGCGGGATATCGAATACCTGCGGCTGTGAAAACATTCCTGACAATCCGTCTGTACCTTAGAACTGTACACCAGCACCACGCCAGGCCCGATCATACAGGCCGCCGGCAACACCTGTCGCCAGCCTTCCCGCACTCAATTCGCCTTTTCTCACTCACTACGATTCCCGCCCCCCTTTGCGTATGCTGCAGCTCTGCTATGCACAGGTTCTGCAGAAATTCTCAGGAGAAACGCAGTGAAGGTTACCGGCGTGGATGTCTGCCCGCTGACGGGCGCAACGGTGGACGGTGGCTGGCCACAGGGCCACGAACCTCAGGAAAACCTGCACACTCTGGTCATCGTACACACCGATCAGGGCCTGCAGGGATTCGGCAGCTGCTTTACCTCAGGAAAACTGATCACCGGTGCCGTTGAACTGCTCTGGCCACTGCTGAAAGGTCAGCCGGCAAATGAACCTGAACGCGTCTCTGAAATGCTGCACCAATCCACCTTCTGGCAGGGCCGCGGTGGCTCCGTCACTCACGCCATCAGCGGCATCGATATCGCCCTGTGGGATATCATGGGCAAAGCCTGCGGTCAGTCCGTATCACGACTGCTCGGTGGCAACTACCGATCCCGGATTAAACCCTACGGGTCCATCCTGTTTGACGAACCGCACCTGCTGGCCCGTAACCTGGAAAGCGTCGTGGCTCGCGGTTTTCAAGCCATCAAGATGGGCTGGCGACCATTCGGTCGACGGGACCGCAAATTCGACGAGCTGCTGGTCAGCACCGCCCGCAGCGTCGTTGGCGATTCCGTTGAACTGATGGTGGATGCCGGAGGCAGTGAACAGTTCTGGCCTCACGGTACCAACTGGGCTCGTAACACCGCTGAAATGCTGGCCGATTACAATATCGTCTGGTTCGAAGAAGCCCTGCCCCCGGACGACATCGACGGATTCGTGGAACTCACCAAAGCCTCACCCGTGCCAATTTCCAGCGGCGAAGTCCTGACCCGTCGACAGGCCTTCCAGCCATGGCTGCAACGACACGCCGTGGACATCATTCAGCCCGACGTCACCAAAAACGGCGGGCTCAGTGAATTCCGCCGCATTGCATGGCTGGCCCAGGATCACAATGTGCAGGTCGTGCCTCACGGCTGGAATACAGCAATCGGCCTCGCCGCTGACCTGCAGATCTCAGCCTTCCTGCCTGTCGCACGCTACGTCGAATACCTGACCCCCTGCGCCTACATCGACGAACTTACCACGGAACCCTTCAGAATTGACGAGGAAGGCTGCCTGCAGATCCCCGACGCCCCCGGACTGGGAGTACAAATCGACCCGGACCGCCTGAAACGCTTCTGCCCACAAACCATCACATTTCGCTGACCCGCCCTCCCCCCAACTGACCACTGCCAACTGATCACTGATCACTGATTACTGACCACTGACCACCGATTACCGTCCCCCAACCCCGGACCTTGCCCATGTTTCGCCTGCTGCTGAACAGTCTGTTCTGGCACCGACGCACCCACCTGCTGGTACTGCTGGCTGTGGCCGTCAGTACGGCCGTGATTGGTGGCAGCCTGATCGTGGGTGATTCCGTCCGGGGCAGCCTGCGTCAGATGACGCTCAGTCGCCTGGGCGGCATCTCACACGCCCTGAATTCCCCGCTGTTCTTTCGTGAAGCCCTCGCAAAAGACCTTGCCGCTCGTGAACACGCCGCCCCCATCACGGCGCCCGCACTGCTGCTGAACGGCAGTGTTGAACGCCGGGATACGACCGGAACACTGCACCGCGCAACAGGAGTCTCGCTGGTCGGCATTGCGGCCGAGCACTGGCCCCTGCTGCAGACCGCTGGTCTCGCTGCACCGCCAGCTGATGGACTGGTACTGGGCTGGCGTACTGCACAGGAGCTGCACGCCAACCCCGGCGACTCCCTCTCCATCTGGGTCGAACTACCCTCCTCCATCCCCCGCGACAGCCTGCTCGGAGAACGCGAAAATCTCAGTGTCGAAATCGTACTGCCCGTAGCCGGCATTCTGCCGGAAACCGCCGGTGCCTCCCGCTTTTCCCTGCGCCCGTCACAACAACTGCCACACAACGTCTTCCTGTCGCTGGCCACCTTTCAGCAGCGACTGAATCTGCAGGAACTGCAGGCCACACGCCGCAACCCCGTTGCCAGACCCGGACGTATCAACACTCTGCTGTTCGGACAGCCAGCCACAGAATTCACAGCCACTGCTGACACCGTGGAACCCCTCATCCAGCAGGACCTGCAGCAGCAGACGGAACTGCAGCAGGCCCTCAGGAACGCAATCGACCTGCCCGATGTCGGTCTGCAGATCCGCCTGCAGGAAGAACGTGGCTGCCTGTCGGTCGAAAGCGACAGCATGATCCTTTCAGATGCACTATCCACCGCTGTACTGACTGCTGCTCGCACTACCGGAGTCACTGCGGCACCTGCCGAAGTCTATCTGATCAATGAACTGTCGGCCGCCGCCCGATCGGACAACAAACAACGCTACTCCATGTATTCCATCGTCGCTGGTCTCGACTTCAAACTGCCTGCACCCCTTGGACCATTCCTGCTGAACGACGGTCAACCGGTTCCGGCTCTGCAGGATTCTGAAATCATTCTCTCGGACTGGCTGGCGACCGATCTGCAGGTGGCTGTGGGTGACAAGATCGATGCCCGCTGGCATGAAGTCGGCAGTCATGGAGAACTGCCCGAAACCACGCGCACCTTCACCGTTCGCGGAATCCTGAAAGCAGACGATCCGATCTCACTCGATCGTGGCCTGACACCGTTTGTTGAAGGTGTCACCAATGCCGAAAGTTTTTCAGACTGGAAGCAGCCATTTCCGATGGAGATGGAACGGATTACACCGCGAGATGACTCGTGGTGGGAAGCCTACCGCGCCACCCCCAAAGCGTTCGTCTCACTGCAGACCGCTGAACAGCTGTGGAACAGTCGCTTTGGCCGACACACATCCATTCGCGTGGCCTCGGAAGGAGTTGCTCTGCCTGCTGATCGCCTGCAGATTCTCAGCGATCGACTGCGTTCTGAAATTCGTCCACTGCTGCAACCAACGTCACTGGGGCTGGCGATTCAGCCGATTCGCGCCACCGGGCTGCAGGCTGCAGCGGGAGCCAACAATTTCACATGGCTGTTTATCGGTTTCAGTTTCTTCCTGATTCTCTCGGCCATTCTGCTGGCTGCCCTGATGTTTCAGCTGGGAGTGCGGTTGCGAGTTCATCAGATTGGTCTGCTGGAAGCTGTCGGCTTCACTCCGGCTCGAGCTCGACGATTGCTGACTGCTGAGGGTGGTCTGATTGCGACCGCCGGAACGCTCGTCGGGGCCGTGCTCGCCGTTCAATTTGCCCGTCTGATGATCCACGGACTGACCACGTGGTGGGTAGGTGCGACCGGCACGACCTTTCTGGTGCTTGAAGTCCGTCCGCAGTCGCTGCTGGCAGCCGCTGCCGTTTCTTTTGGCCTGTCGCTGTGTGTCATCTGGAATGCCGTTCGCCGAACCACACAGCGGGCACCACGAGAGCTGCTGCAGGGGCTGGCATCCGATCATCTGCCAGGCACGGGTGGCAGTCTGGCTCGTCTGCTGCAAAGACTGCTGCTGGGCGGATCGGTGCTGACAGCAATCGGGTTACCTGCCGCGATCATGGCTGGAGTCCTGCCGGCAACCGAAGCGTTTGGTGGTATGTCATGGACGATCGTTTGCTTCTTTCTGGCCGGATTCGCGTGGCTGTCGACCGGACTGCTGAGTCTGAAAACGCTGCTGCAGAATCGTGCCGGCTCGGCTGTAACCGGCTCACCGATTGCATCGCTGACAAGTCTGTCACTGGCCAACGCCGCTCGAAATCCGCAGCGCAGCCTGCTGACCGCCGCACTGATCGCGTTTGCCGCTTTTGTGATTGTGGCTGTGGGCGCCGGGCGGCGAAATCCCGTCAGTGAAACACCCACTCTGCAGACGGGGAATGGTGGCTTCCGACTGGTGGCCGAATCCTCACAGCCAATCCTGTTTGACCTCAACACGCCTGACGGAAGACTGCGACTGGGACTGGACGGCAGCGACGCTACCCGCCTGCCGGAACAGACTCGAATCTACAGCTTTCCACTGCGGCCAGGTGAAGATGCCAGCTGCCTGAATCTGTTTCAGACGACGCTGCCCGGCATTCTGGGCGCCTCCTCGGATTTTATTGAGCGCGGAGGATTTCGTTTTGCTGATACGCCGGGCGAGCAGCCGTGGAAGCTGCTGCAATCGCAGCCGGAGCCACGGATCGTCCCGGGGATTGCTGAGCCATTGCCAGTGATCCCGGTCATCGGCGACCTGAATACTCTGCAGTACAGCCTGAAGAAGAAGCTGGGCGATGTGATCCTGTTTCCGGATGCCCAGTCTCCGACGCATGCTCTGCAGATCGTGGGGCAGCTGGACAGCAGTATTTTCCAGGGCGTACTGGTGATGTCTGCGGAACAGCTGCGACAGTTGGCCCCGGAGATTTCCGGAGCCCGTTATTTCCTTGTTGAGACGCCTGATGCAGCCAGTGGCGAGCAGGCAGCAGGGGCCCTTGAGACTGCGTTGCAGCCATTTGGAGTGGACTGCGAGCTGGTCAGTCGTCGACTGGCCGGTTTTCTGGCCGTACAGAACACATACCTCGCAACATTTCAGTTACTCGGGGGCCTTGGCCTGTTGATGGGAACACTGGGACTTTCGGCTGTGATGCTGCGGAATGTGCTGGAACGTCGCCGTGAGATAGCGTTACTGCGAGCACTGGGATTTCGTACAACGCGAATTATCTGGCTGATTGCGGCAGAGAATACGGCATTACTGTTCTGGGGCCTGCTGACGGGCACGGTATCGGCATTAATCGCAATGCTGCCGCATCTGAAAAGTACGGGGGCTGACGTGCCGTGGTCCGAACTGGGTCTGACACTGGCCGCAGTCGCCGTGGTGGGGACTTTAGCCGCCATCGCCCCCATCCGCGCCGCCGTCACCGTCCAGGTCCGCGAAGTCCTCGCCGGCGAATAATCCCCCCGCCCTCCCAAAGCGCGCCGTCCCCGCCGAACGCTTACTCACCACGCGGGATGTAGTGCAGCGTGTAATATGCCGAATCATGCAGCAGCGGCAGATCTGCTGCCGATTTCAAACCCGCCACATGCAACTCATGAATGTGACCACGAGTCATCTGGTTCAGAGTCAGACGAACTGTGCGACGATCATCCGATACCTGCACCTTCGTCACTTCGGGCTGCTGATGGTCCACTTCCGGACTGCCATACGATGACTGGAAGATGTAACAGTACGACGTGAATTTCCACGTCGCCAGCTGTGCCGCCGTCTCGGCGTTCACCGGCTCTGTGAACTCCAGTTCAAAACCGTCCGGCTTCGCTCGCATCTGCAGAATTTCAAACGGCACTTTTCCCGTCCAGCGCAGTCGCTCCAGCGAGAATGGTTTTGTGCCACGCGAACCCCAGCCTCGATTTGTGCCCCCCACAAACATCGTCCCGTCGTCCGTCATACGCAGGGCCAGAGTACCTGAGCCAATCCCCTGCCGAAACGGAAAACAGGCGCCCTGATAATGTCCGTCGACCTTTTCCAGAGCACACCGCATCACGGTGCTGTGAGTCACATCGCCAACGAACAGCTGCTCACTGAACGGACCAAATCGCCCCTTCGTCACATCGCACGTAATCCCGCTGGCACTCTGACCCATCTTCTGATACGGGAACAGAATCGCCGGTGGCTCATACTCCGGAATCCGATCGGCTTCCGTAACGATCCGACTGCCACTCTGAGGTTCCTGCGGAGCCCCCTTGCTGCCCTGCTCTGTCAAAGAAAACCAGCGATTACCACCAGGATGTCCCTGAAAAGATCCAGGCCGCAGCCACTTCAGACTGCAGGTCCCGTTCCACGGCCCCTGATTGTCCGTGTAAAACACATCTCCGACAGCGTTGAATCCAATTCCCCCGGGTGACCGAATGCCACTGCAGGTCGGAATCATCCGCCCGTCCCGGTCAATCCGCACGGCCCAGCCGCGCCACGGACAGTCACTGCCAAACGAACCCGTCAGACACAGCACAACCCACATGTGCCCATTCTTGTCGAACGGTGAACCAAACGCATACTCGTGATAGTCCCCGTTGATACTCCACGTGTCACAGAACGTCTGCACTTCATCGGCCAGACCATCAGCGTCCGTGTCGCGCAGTCGTGATACTTCACATCGCTGAGTCGCATAGAGCCAGCCATCACGAAACGAAAGCCCCAGAATTTCATGCAGTCCCTGTGCCCACAACCGAAATTCCGCAGGCTTCAGATCGTCTTCCCACGCATGCGTCACAATGTAGATGTCGCCTCGGCGAGTCGCCACAGCCAGCGTACCATCCGGCAGTGGTTCAATCGCGCCAGCCTCCAGCACAATGCCCTGCGGGATCTCAAATTTACTCAGCGGAAAATAGTCGTCCTCTGTCGGCTGCTGCTGACCACTGACCGGGCGAGCCAGGCCAGACAGCAGAAACATCACCAGCCAGACCACAACCGTCATTGTCCTGTTTTGCATATCAGCTTACCCGCAACGCAAAAACACCTGAGCCGTCATTTCCGAGAACCACACAGAGTACCGTTTGCAACAAAAATCCGCCACATCCCCGCCGATTCCGTTTCCCGTCTTTCCGTCTTTCCGCCCCTACCCCCGCTCTCGCTCATTCCCTGCGGCAGGGCGAGGCTC
>CAXBSH010000053.1:0-22785 GCA_963977705.1 uncultured Planctomycetaceae bacterium | reverse complement strand
AGCGACTACCTCAGCGAGGGGCAAGTCATCAAGGTCAAGGTGCTTGAAACCGACGACAAAGGCCGCATCAAGCTGTCCATGAAGGCGTTGCTTGACAAGCCCGAAGGCTGGGTGGAAGAAGAGCGTCCTCGCCGTGAAGGTGGCGACCGTGGTCCCCGGCGTGATCGTGGTGACCGCGGCGACCGTTACTGATCACGACAGACTGACTCGCTTTGCGTGTTGGTCAGCAATCAGAAACGAAAACAGGCCCGGGCTTCTTTGAAGCCCGGGTTTTTTATTGCCTGCGAAGCATTCGAAATACAAAAGCGACGGCACCGGCAAGGGTCAGGCAAACGGTCGGGGTGCTGATCGACAGAGCCGTCAACCCCAGCAGGGCCTCGGTTCGAGTGAAGTGCATTTCATTATACAACCGCGTCACTATTGGCTCGAAGGTAACAGGGTGCAGCAGTGAGGCGGTGGTGACGTCCCAGAACGCCCAGTGAGTCAGGACCAGCAGAGCCACAGTCAGGGGCAGATCCTGCAGTCTCCAGATCAGACCTGCGGCCGTGCGGCGCTGCTGAGAATCTGCAGCCTGCAGCAGCAGGCTGGCGGCATGCAGGGATTCGCTGCGTTCTTCCGTCCACAACAGCTGGGCTGCCGCGAAGGCCCTGGGCAACAGCCAGAGAATCTGTCCGAGCAGCTGTGGCAGCATGGTATCCCATGCGGGTCTCAGCAGCGGCAGCTGAAACAGGGTCTGCAGCCCGAGTGAAAGTATCAGGGGACCTGCCAGACCGGGCAGCAGCAGACAACTGGAAATCAGCGCCAGGATTCGTTGTCTGCCGCGCAGATCAGGGCTCAGCCGCGAGGCGATTCCGAGTGCGCAGATGGCAGCGGCAGCTGCACAGCAGATGGAAGTTGCAAGGGAACTGGCGGTACGACGAACGGCAACCGAGTCGGACAACAGATTCTCAATTCCGCGCAGGGCTGCGGGGGCCGACGAGTAGATGGGAATCAGAATCAGCAGACCCAGTGACAGGCCCACAAGGGGCCAGGCTGCGCCGCTCCGGATTCGCGACCCTGTCAGTCTGACCGGGCAAGGCTCGGCCGGCGCCGCGGATGAAGTCAGCGAGCAGGCGACTGCAAGCAACCCCGGGATCAGCAGCAGCATTTCGATCAGGAGCGCAGCAGAAGCCATCTTCAGTGACTGGGACAGTGGTTGCCACGCAGCATGTGCATCAAACAGACCGACAGCCCATGACCACGGGTGCTGATCAATCTGCATCAGGGCTGCGGTTTCGAATTCCTGAAACACGACTACTGCGGTGAGACTCCAGATCAGCAGAGTCGTTCGCCACGGGCCTGCCAGTTGCAGCCGCAGCCACTCGCGATACCAGCGGACTGTCGGAATTTGTGTTCGGAGAAGCCGCCACGAGTGGATGGATTCAGTGGTGACTGAGGCTGACGGCAGAATTCGATACAGCAGCAGTCCAAGGGCCGCAGCCCGAAAAAACTGCAGAGTGCCGTAGAGCAATTCGGTCAGGACAACATAACTGAGCCCGCCTGAAAGTCCGGCCCAGGCTGAGGCCGTAAGCCGATACTGGAAACCGGTCACAAGATCCGGTGTAAAGAACGGCAGAACACAGCAGAGCTGACGCAGTGAGCGAGCATGTCGTGTCCGTCCTCGCTGAATCCAATGGCTGAACAATGGCAGGAGCAGGCAGACCAGAGTGCAGATCACAAGACTGCGGATCACGGAGGCAGTCATGGCGGTCTTCAGCATAGCATCTGACATGCCGCACTTCCTTTAGAAGAATCCGTCGGAGTTACTGTGCAGGATGGACCCCGCGAGCCAGTTCTTCTTCCCAGTCATCCAGCAGAGGCCAGTCGACCGCACAGGTGCCGAAGTCAGCCATATGCTGGTAGCGGTCCAGTCGATCAATAGCGGACTGCAGCAGTCGTCGATCGTTTCGGAATGCCGGACCATGGCTGGGCAGCAGCCATTCGACCCCACTGCCCTGTATTCTTTGCAGGGAACGAATAAACGCGGGCAGGTCCGATCCGTGATGGGCATCGATGCTGCCGACACATCCATCGCGGAAAATGTTGTCCCCGGAAAACAGGAGCTTACCGAAGCGGAAAGCCAGCTGGCCAACCGCATGTCCGGGAGTGTGCCAGACATCCAGATTGACGCCGTCGAGGCTTAACTGATCGCCTTCGTCAATCTCGAGGTCAATCTGCAGCGCCGGTAGATTGATGGAAATCTGTTGTGCCGGGATTTCGGCAAAGGCCGCGATACGATCATTGGATTCAAGGATTCTGCGGGCATGCGGGTGGGCGACCAGTCGAGCCCCGGGTAACAGCTCTTTGGCCCGCACAAAGCCCTGCACATGGTCAGCATCGGCGTGAGTGGCCACCAGATAGCGACAGTTGGCCAGCGGGAAATCCATCTGTCGAATGAGATCGATCAATTCGTCGACCGTGTCCTCGTATCCGATATCCAGCAGCATCCAGTCGGATTGACCGTAGACGAGGTAAACACAGCACCCCAGTCGACGTCGCGCCTGAAAGTTCAGCTCAATCACGTTGGGAAACAGTTCGCGACGTTCCAGCATCAAAATGCCTGATGTGCGGGGACAGGGGCAGCAGACGGCGTATGCCTGCAGAGAATGCGGGATTCTAGCACGGATTCGTCTGTTCAGAAGTCCGCTTCCCTTGTGAAAAACGGGCATTTTTCGGATCTGACAGTGCGACAGCATGGTTGTTTGGTCAGAGGCCTGAATTTGTCAGCGGTAGTCACAGCGATTTCCGTCCGCTAAGCTGCTGCGAATTCCCGGTCTTAACATGAGCAGGTCCGATGTCACTGAAAACATCATTTGCGGTTATTTATGTGCTGCTGGCAGCTGTCTGCATTCCAGTTCAGGCTCAGCAGCCACTCGATCCCGCCCGCAGGTATCTGATTATCCATTCGGATGATGCCGGAATGAGTCATTCCGTGAACAAAGCGACCATCGCGGCGATGGAACATGGTCTGGTGACGTCGTGCAGTATAATGACGGCCTGCCCATGGTTTCCTGAGTTTGCTGCGTGGGCGCGGCAGCACCCGGAAATGGATTTCGGGATTCATCTCACTCTGAATTCAGAATTTGAGAAGTATCGCTGGGGCCCGGTTGCCGGACGAGATCGGGTGTCCAGTCTTGTCGATGCCGATGGCTGGCTGCACCGTCGCAAAGAGGATGTCCAGAAGCATGCTCGGCCGGCCGATGTTGAGACGGAGTTGCGGGCTCAGATCGATCGGGCAATCAGTGCCGGAATCCGCCTGAGCCATCTTGATACGCACATGGGAACGGTGGTGTCGACGGGCGAAATGCTGGAAATTTACGTGCGTCTGGGACTGGAGTACAAGTTGCCGGTGATGATTATGCGGCACATCGACCCCGAACTTGCTCCGGGATATCCCGATCTGGCGACAAAAAATGGTCTGTACATTGAGTCCCTGCGTGCTCAGGGGCTGCCGGCGATTGACTGGTTGTATCAGTTCTACGATGGCAATGACCATGTCGCGAGGAAAAAACGTTATCTGGATACGTTTCGCGCTCTCAAGCCGGGGGTTTCGCAGATGATTATTCACTGCGGAACTGATGATGCCGAACTGCAGGGGATTACCGGCAGTCATTTCCTGCGCGGCGATGATACTCGAATTTTTTCCGATCCGGCGGTGAAGGCAGAGATTGAGGGCATGGGGATCGAGCTGCTGTCGTGGACTCAACTGCGTCAGCGTGCCGGCAGACCCTGATCTTTTCGCCAGTGATTGCCCCTGCCCTTTGCACGTCTATCATACCGTTGAAGGAACTTTGCTGTTCCGGCACTTCAGAAAACGAATGGGAAAAATCCATGGATCCGATGTTTGTACTGTCACTTGTGTCCCGCTGGATTCATGTGGGCACAGCAGTTGTGCTGGTAGGCGGGTTGTTTGCTTTAAGGTTTGTGGTCCATCCGGTGCTGGCAGGACGTCCGGATGACCTTGCGGCAATTCGCGGTCGCTGGAAGAAATACGTGCACGGCGGAATTGCTCTGCTGCTGCTGTCGGGTGGGTTTAACTACTGGCGTGCGATCGCTGCCGGGCGAGTGGACGGAATCTATCATGCCATGGTGGATACGAAGATTCTGCTGGCTATGGGGTCTTTCTTCCTGTCTTCAGCTCTTGTGGGACGCTCTGCCGGGACGCAGAAGTTCCGTGATGCCGCACCCAAATGGGCCGGAGTGGTGCTGCTGCTGGGGGCCATCATTATTGCCCTCAGCGGCGTAGTGAAAGTTCGTGACAATGCGAAGCAGGCCAGTCTGCAGGCTGCCGGGGCAGCCGCGAATGAGACGGTCGGCCAGAAGTAACCGTCGTTGAGTTTCAGGTCATTCTGAATTCGGACTGCAGCGCCGCAAGGGCCTTTGCTGACTCCTGCGAGCTGACCACGATACTGATTTTGATCTCACTGGTGCTGATCATATCCACATTGATGCGGTTCTCAGCCAGTGTTCGAAACACGCGGCGCCCGACATCGGTGTGGCTGCGCAGCCCGATCCCGGTGATGATCAGCTTGCAGATGCCGGATTCCGAGTGCAACTCGGCCTGCGGGTAGCTGGTTTTCAGCTCCGTCTGCAGTCTCTGCAGACACCGCGGGCCGTCGGCCGCTGGCACCGTAAACGAAATCCCGGAGACCCCTGATCGTGGCGTGTTCTGCACGATCAGGTCCACAAGGATCCCGGCCTCCGCTACCGCGGCAAATACGGTTGTGGCTGCGACCGGGTCATCGGGCAGATTCCCGAGGCTGATCCGACACTGATCCGTGTCGGATGTGATATCACTGACGAGGATGCTTTCCATACTGTCAAGTCGCGAAACGATATCCGCCACGACCTCGTCCGTTGCCTCGCCTGAATTTGTCAGACTGTTCGTGGGGCGACCATATCCCGGTAGTGGCGGAGATGGTTGATGCAGACCAAAACCGCTGTGTACGGCAAGGATCGCATCATTACAGCGATCGCTGTCGATCAGGACAGAGATCTTGATGTCGCTGGTGGTCACCACGTGGATGCGCATGTGACTGTCGGCAAGAATCTGGAACAGGCGTGCGGCGACACCCGTATGTGTCTGCATTCCATGTCCCACGATTGACACTTTGGACAGTCCTGTCGCCTGCTGGACAGACTGGGCTGAAAGCGTGCGGGCCGCAGACTTCACCACCTCCATCGCCGCTGGCAGCTCGTCTTCAGAGACTGTGAACGAGACATTTGCGAGTCCCTCGGCAGCAGTGTTCTGCACGACCATGTCGACCGGAATTCGAGCTCCCGAAAGAGCTGTAAACAGACTGCTCATGACACCAGGCTGATCGGGCAGTCCGATCAGTGTGATCAGAGCCTCGTTCCGCACAAACGCGACTCCGGTGACGACAGTCTGAGTCGTGCCGTTATATGGAGCAATCAGAGTACCCGGTCCATCCGAGTACGATGGACGAACTCGCAGATTTACTGCGAACTTTTTGGCAAACTCGATTGATCGGGAGTGCATGACCCCGGCGCCGAGGCTGGCGAGTTCGAGCATTTCGTCGTATGAGATGCGTTCCACCTTGCGGGCATCAGCCACCACGCGCGGGTCCGTTGTAAAGACGCCTTCGACATCGGTGTAGATTTCGCAGAGTTCTGCATCGAGCACGGCAGCAAGAGCGGTGGCGGTGGTGTC
Source organism: uncultured Planctomycetaceae bacterium (assembly GCA_963977705.1). Taxonomy (GTDB): domain Bacteria; phylum Planctomycetota; class Planctomycetia; order Planctomycetales; family Planctomycetaceae; genus SXXK01. The sequence continues at coordinate 17,075 of CAXBSH010000053.1, read as the reverse complement.
GCTGCCACCGCGACCAAGAGTTGTGATATTCATTGCCGCATCCACACCCTGGAATCCGGCTGCAATCACGATAGCGCCTGCCGCCAGATGTTCGCGGATGCGGGCTGTGGAGATGCTGACGATGCGGGCCTTGGTGTGTGTGGTATCGGTCAGCACACCAATCTGAGCACCGGTCAGACTGATAGCCTCGGCCCCCAGTTCATGGACTGCCATTGCCAGCAGGGCGACAGATTCCTGTTCGCCTGTGGAGAGCAGCATGTCCATCTCGCGCGGCCGAGGGTTGGAGGTGATGCTGCGAGCGAGGTCGATAAGTTCGTCTGTCTTGTGTCCGCGAGCGCTGACGACGACCACCACATCGTGGCCTGCCTTGCGAGCTTTGACGGCCCGTTCCGCAGCAATTCGGATCTTTTCTGCATTCGCAACGCTGGTACCACCAAATTTCTGGACAATCACCGACACAGTGGGAGCTTTCGGAAAAACAGAGAGATTCAGGGTGCCACGGATAGTGAAAAGTGCCGATCACAGGTTGATGATCGGCGGATAACAAACCGTGTGAATTGTAGGGAAATTTCAGGCGGGTTGTCGTGAAGCAGCCGGAATTTGCTGAGTTCCGGAATTTTTCGCGGAAAGCCAACCGAGGAGAACTGGCATGAATTCTCTGGCACTGTCAGTCGCACTGGCGTTTACCACCCTGACTGGGCTGGTGGCCGCGGTGGTCCACGGGCCGGATGATGGGGGAAAGTCCGCGCTTCAGTCGTCAGGCAACGGGGCGGAATCGGCAGAATCTGCCGCAGCAATTGTGCTGCTGACCACGCGTTCGGTCAGTCTTTCAGAGGTTCAGATCCGGCAGGCGGCAACTCAGGTCTGGGCGACTGATCAACTCACAGTGGCCCGGCAGGATCCAGTCGATCCTGCGAAAACGCCGGACAGGGCCCGGCAACCGCTGACGTGGGTCGTGCGAGTGGGAAAACGGACATTCAGCGTCTCGGTTGAGGGGACTCCTTTTCTTTCAGCCGAGGATCTGCAAGGCACGGACGATGTGACAGTGCGCGGCGTGCTTGAACAGCATCGAGGCTGGGTTTCCGTGGCTTCCATCAGCAATCCGCAGGCAAGCCCGGAGCTGGCGATCGCTGAGTGCAGTCGCCTGCTGGCTGCACTGCTCGAACGGCAGGCCATTCCTGTGACGGCCATCTGCGGTGTGATGCTGCCCGCGGATGAACTTGTCGTTTCGTGGGCAGAGATTGCCGATGAGGCTGTCGAATTATTGCGGACAGAGCGTCCTGTGGCAGCGCTGCGGGCTCGCGCGCAGGCACCGATTCTGAGTGCCGGGCAGAATGCTGCGGCGGTGCAGCAGGCCGCTGAAATGGCCCGCAATTCATGGTCGGAATTTGCCATCGCGTTTGACAAACGCAGCACCACAGGGACCAGTGGGCACAGTATTCTGGCGGAATTCACTGAGGGTTCACAGCGGGAACTGATGTGGCTGGAAGTTGTGGCACTGAAGGATGGTCGGGTTTATGGTCGTCTGGCAAACAAACCGACTCGTCTGCGCAGCCTTCGTGAGGGGGCTGAACTGCAGGTTTCGCAGTCGGCGGTGCTGGACTGGGTGTATGTAAATGCCTCGCACAGCGAGTTGCACGGAGCCTGGCTTGCGAAGCAGCTGACAGATGAACGCACTGCTGATCGCACGGCCGCTGAGACTGAGCGCCCGGGAGCCGATAAGAGCCGTCAGTAGCGGGTGTTGAGCTGGCTCTGCGGTACGTGAAGTGCTCGGGGGGACCAGATGGGAACAGTAATCAGTAATCAGTAATCAGTGATCAGTAATCAGTAATCAGTGATCAGTGATCAGTGAAGTTTCCCTTGGGAGGGTGAGGCTCCTGCCGAACCGAAGTTGTGTGGATTAGCGTTCCCGAGTTGGTGCTCGGGTTTGATAACGAATTACTGCCTGTCTTTGGGACGCCGATGGCTTGCCTTCAGGTTCCTGCCTGCTGGTGCTGTTCGCCGACAACGCAATTTGCAGGTGCTCACATGATTTCGCGTTGATCGGTTGATTGTGACTGATCGTTCAGTCTGGCTGAACGGTGCGGGACAGCAGCTGCACCACCTCGTCGATGTTCAGCTCTGACGTATCCACGATGAGTGCATCAGCAGCGGGTTTCATGGGGGCGAGGGTTCTTTGTTCGTCGCGTTCATCGCGCTGACGAATCTGTTCGCGGATATCGTCCCACGTTCCGGGTTGGTGTTTCGATTCCAGTTCGGCAAGGCGGCGTCGAGTGCGAGCATCGAGGCTGGCAGTGAGGAAGAATTTGTAACGTGCGTGTGGGAAGACAACGGTCCCCTGATCTCGGCCTTCTGTCACCAGTCCACCAAGTTCACCGATCTGCTGCTGCTGTTGGACGAGGCATGCGCGGACGGCTGGGTTGGCGGCGACGATAGAGGCTGCGACGGCGACTTCCGGAAGTCGGATATCGGTTGAAACATCCTGCTGATTCAGGAGCAGCCGATCGCCTTCGAAGCGGATACGGCAGTCGGCGGCAATGGTTGCGACGGCCCCGGGATCCTGCTGGTCAATGGGGCTTCGCAGTACTGCCAGTGCGACTGCGCGGTACATGGCTCCTGTGTCCAGAAATCGCAGTCCCAGCTGCCGGGCCAGCAGTCTGGCGACTGTGCTTTTTCCTGAGCCGGCGGGGCCATCGATTGTGATGATCATGTGAAAAGCGGTGAAACAGAGGGAAATGGGGTTCAGCGGGAGTTGGGGGACGCCCGCGGAGTGGATTCTGGAAGTCGCGGAGTTTACCGGCAAAAACGTTCTGGAAAAGTGCAGGTTTGATGAAACAGCGGCTGCGTGCTGTTTCCTGTGGGCTGCAAACACTAGAATTTGCCCGGTCATCTGCGGGCATGGGGACTCTGGCAGTGGCGGCAGGCGGGAGCTGAATGCGTGGTCACAGCGGGCGTGATGGACAGAATTCAGGAATTGCGACGGGCACTGCAACTGGCAGAGCCATCGGCTTTTCTGGTTGAGCCGCGAGTCATTCGGCGTGTGATTCGGGAGCGTCATGGATTCGTGAAGCTCTCAACGGCCATTCCGCATACTGAGAGTCAGATAGTTCCGTCTGTGGAGCTGCGTGAGTTGTCGCATCCGGACGAACTGGGGCTGGCTGATTTTCTGCAGCTGCCTGAGATCTGTCTGCTGATCAGTCAGCCGGCTGAGGACGAGCTGCAGCACTGGCCTGTGCAGGAGCTGCTGCAGCAGGTCTGGCGACGATTGTTTCATGCGGTACTGGATCGTGAGCTGCAGCGGAAGTTCTGTGGTCAGTCTGAGCGAGCTGACATTCAGCAGCGGATTGCTCATCTGGGACAGGTTGCTTTCGACGAAGCCCATTTTGTGCTGCGTTCAGAGCTGCGTCTGGTGATTCCGGAATCTCGTCCCGAGGCGTGGCGTGAATTCTGTGCGGTGTTTCTTGAGCTGCGATTTTTCGAACCTGATCTGCTGTCTGTCTGGTTTCCATCACTGGAGGATCAGCAGCGTGTGAATCAGCAGCTGGAGGCAGATCTTCCGGTTCAGCAGATTTTTCAGCGAACGATGCTGTATGGCGCGACGGCTCCTGATCAGGCCAGTCATCTGCAGCGGGACGAAGAGCGTCTTGTCAGTACTCGCCGCGAATGGTTTCTGGGAGCGGGTGCGTCGCCTTCGGATCGAGCGTGGCTGCGAGCATCCCGACGGCGTGAACGGGCTCATGACCGGGGTAACACGGTTGGTGCCATTGTGAATGCGATGCAGGCTGCCCGGCGAGCGGTCACGGAAGATCGACGGCAGGCAGCGATGGAAGCAGCGCGGCTGGAGATTCGTCTGCTGGTGGAACGCCTGCAGCGGGCGATCAGTTTCACGGAGGCTGAAGCGGAGGAGTGGCGGGTGGCTTTATGGGAACTGGCCACCAACGCGATTCATGGGTTCTGGAATTCAGAAAAACGTCTGCTGTTTGATCTGCAGAAGGTTTGTCTGGATCATGAACGTGTGAATTACAAGGTGGACCTTGTCACGTGGCTGGCAAGTCGTGGCGCGCGTCCTCTGCGACGACCGCTGCAAAGTCTGCGTGAAGTCCTGATGACGCGCCATCTGGGCAGCGCTGAGGCTCGCCTGGTTTACGTGCGACTGAGCGGTGCTGAGCGGGATCGGTTATCCAATCTGCTGCATCATGCTGCTCAGCTGTCTGAAGTGCAGATGCGGAATCGGATGCGACCGGTACTGCAGCAGACCATGCAGGATGTCGGGCTGGTGCCGCAGAATGTTCCCGAACAGACAGCGCTTGATAAACTGGTGGACGATGCTCTGGACTGCATTGTCAGTCGCGGTTATCTGACGCTGGGTTATCTGCGGGATTCGATCAGTCGGAATGATCTGAAGCTGCCTGATCTGACTGACCTGCGGGATCTTTGGCAGGGCGATTATCTGCTGCGAGCGGACGATCGACTGGCTTTATCGATGGATGGCGTGTACCAGCGTGGTGAATTTTATCTGCGTTGGCTGCAGACGACCAGTTCGATCTTTTTTGGTAATCGGACGGGGCGTTTTGCGACATTGTTTCTGTTGATTCCGTTTGGTGGTGCGCTGGTGATTGTGGAAGGTGTTCGGCATCTGGCGCATCTGTTTCATCGTCGCCCTGCGGTGCCCGAGGTCCGGGTAGCGACGCCTGCTGCCACGAGATCAGCAGACGTTGAGCAGTCGGCGACTGTTGATCCGGTGTCTGTAGTGTCCAGCGGTGCTGATTCCGAGTCTGACTCGGCAGTTGTCGCTGAGGGTCGAGCGTCTGAGGAGCCGAAGGTTGCTGCCGTGGAGGGGGCCGAGTCACCGGCGGCGGAGGTTGTGCTGGTTCCGCAGCGGGGTGCTGAAGACGCGCTGGCGGCGATGGGTCAGCAGGCCACGGAGACAGCGTCATGGGTGCTGGCCGTGGGCTTTCTGCTGATGGCACTGATCCATTTGTCTCAGTTTCGGCGGCGTTTTTTCCGGTTCCTGAAGTCGCTGCTCCGATTGTTGCGACTGGTGATTGTGGACTTTCCCCTGCAGTTTGCGCGACTGCCGATAGTGCAGACGATCTGGCGACATCGTGCGATGGTGCGATTTCGCAGGGTTGTTCTGATTCCGGCGTTACTGGCATGGCCCGTGGTGCGTGGTCTTCCCGGACTACTGATGGAGTCACCTCCGGGTTGGCTCTGGTACGTGGCTGGGGTCTGCATCAGCAGTCTGGCGTTGAATTCGCGTCCTGGCCGGGATGCACAGGAGCTGACCACGGAATGGCTGGCGAATGCGTGGCACAAACTTCAGGCGCGAGTCTTCGTTGCTCTGTTTGATCTGCTGATCGAAGTCTTTCGGATGGTTCTGAATCTGATTGAGCGATTTCTGTATGCTGTGGATGAGTGGCTGCGGTTTCACAGTGAGGAGAGCTGGCTGTCGATTGTGGCCAAGGCGATTCTGGGTGTTGTCTGGTCCTTTGTTTCCTTCCTGATTCGGATTTATGTGAATCTGCTGATCGAACCAACGTTTCACCCGGTGAAGCACTTTCCGGTGGTGACGGTGGCACACAAGATGATTCTGCCGGGACTGGTTCTGTTACAGGGCAGTATGGTGTCGTTGCTGCAGCCGTATCTGGGGCGAGTGCTTGCGGAGTCGGTGACGTGGTTCAATATCTTTTTTATCCCGGGGATTTTTGGTTTTGCGGTCTGGGAACTGAAGGAGAACTGGCGGCTGTACGTTTCGAACCGTCGTCCTCGCCTGCTGCCGGTTGCTGTTGGCAGTCATGGTGAAACGGTGGCACGCCTGCTGCGTCCGGGGTTTTATTCGGGGACGATACCGAAGATATTTCGTCGACGTCGTCGTCTGGAGCTGCAGCAGGCCAGTTTCCGTCGATTCAGTGCTCGTCGCTCAGTGCATAGTCAGCTGGAGCATGTGGAGGAGTCTGTTAGGAATTTCGTGCGACGCGATCTGATTCGGGTCCTGCAGTTGTGTCCGGTCTGGTCGGGAACCGGCATCCGCTGTGGCCGTGTCAGTTCAGCGACAAACAGTCTGGTGGTGGAGATTGAGTGTTCTCTGCTGGGTGAGCAGCCATTTCGCCTGTTGTTTCAGGAGCAGAGTGGCTGGGTAGTAGCCGGTATCGACGATCCGGGCAGTCTGCGTTTTGCATCAGCGGACCAGCTGCGTTCGCTGCAGCATGCACTGGAGGGTTTCTATCGCAAGTGTGGAATTGACATGGTGCGAGAGCAGTTGGCGGCCATGTTTGTGCGGTCTCATCCGTACGACATCAACAGTGATGGTCTTGTGATCTGGCCGAACGGTGATTTCAGTCGAGAGATCGTGGTGTCTCTGGAGCGGAAGAGGCAACTGCGCCCGTTACCCGCAACTGATGCAGCGCAGGCCGGGCTGGTGGCGACCGAGCGACAGGTGGTGATGTTCAACGAGTCAAGTACGATCTGGTCTGACTGGATCCAGCGGTGGGAACCCAGTGTGCAGGGGCTGCCGACGGCCTGTCTGCAGCCACCGCAGATGCGGCTTCTGAATCTGCCTGCTGACACCGGCAGCTGAGGTGAGTTCAGGATTGCTGGTGGGCTGCCAGCAGTTCCGCAATCTGCACGGCGTTGGTGGCGGCACCTTTGCGGAGGTTGTCAGAAACGCACCAGAATGTGATGCAGTTGGGGTGTGACAGATCCTTGCGGATGCGTCCGACGAAGACATCGTCACTGCCGTCGCAGATTGACGGCATGGGATACTGCCCCAGAGCCGGATCGTCCAGTACGGTGATGCCGGGGAACGCTGCGAAGAGCTGTCTGGCCTCTGCGGCAGACAGGGGACGTTCTGTTTCCACATTGATGGTTTCGCTGTGGCAGTTTGAGACCGGGATACGAATGCAGGTTGGGCAGACTTCGATGGAATCGTCACCGAGAATTTTGCGTGTTTCGAAGATCATTTTCAGTTCTTCACTGGTGTAGCCATCCTGTTTGAAGCTGCCGATCTGAGGAATGGCATTGAAGGCGATTGGGTAGCGGAAGACTTTGTAGTCGTAGTTTGTGGAATCCAGTGCAGCGCGAGTTCCGCCGAGAAGATCTGCATTACCCTGCAGTCCGGCACCGCTGGTGGCCTGATAGGTGCTGACGACGACGCGTCGCACGCGGGCGGCATCGTGCAGAGGTTTCAGGGCGACGACCATCTGTGTCGTTGAACAGTTGGGGCTGGCAATGATTCCGCGAGCGGTCAAAGCGGCTTCAGGATTGATTTCCGGGATCACGAGAGCGACATCGGGGTGCATCCGCCAGTAGCCGGATTCGTCGATAACGCGGCAGCCGGCAGCGATGGCAGACGGCAGGAATTCGGCGGCAGTTTCATCGGGGGTACTGGCGATGACCAGGTCGATCCCTTTGAAGCAGTCGTGAGTCAGTTCTTCGACAGTGATGCGGCTGCCGGCAAAATCCACCTGCTGTCCGGCGCTGCGAGCGGAGGCCAGCAGGCGGAAGTTGCGAGCGGGAAAGCGGCGCTGTTCCAGCAGCTGCAGGATGATTCTTCCGACGGCACCGGTAGCACCCACCACAGCAACAGTATTAAACACGGCAAATTTCCCTGGTGATCTTTCCGAAAAACAACGATAATCGCGACGGTAGGTCGGACTGCCAGCATTCCAGCGGGTGGAAAAATAGCGAGTCTCGACGGATTTTCCACAAAAGCCAGACAAAGCCTGCCGACCTGCGTGTTTTGGGAAGATGAGATGGACGGAGATTTCCAGTCTTTGGTCAAAGCCTGTGCTCAGCGACTGTCGCAGTCGCCCGAGGTGGCGTTGGCCGAACTGTTTGATCTCACGGCAGAGCGTCTGGTGCGTTTTGCCATGTCGGTCACTTCGTCCCAGGCGGATGCAGAGGATGCCCTGCAGGGGGCTTTCTCACGGATTGCTCGCAATCCGCAACTGCTTGTCGCAGCGAAACTTCCGTGGTCTTACCTGCTGCGGACCGTGCGGAACGAATCGTTGCGGATTCTACAGCGAAACGGGGCCCAAAAACGTCTGCAGGTGACCGCTGAGGTTGGTGTGCAGACGGCCGAGCAGGAGCTGCAGCAGCAGGAAACAGCAGAGCGGGTACGCAGAATTCTGGCCGGTCTGCCGGCAGAACAATCGGAGGTAGTGACACTGAAACACTGGGAGGATCTGACCTTTGCGGAAATCGCCGAAGTTCTGGGGATTTCGCAGAACACCGTCGCCAGTCGTTACCGTTATGCCATGGAGAAGCTGCAAAGGTCACTTGAGGGCCTGATGCAGTAGTCAGTGAAGTCAGAAATTATCTGGATTTACTCGGTTTTTCTATAACAGCAGTTCTTTCGTGGTTGGTTCCATGAGTCGTGGATTGTCAGGAATTCCGGAACCTGTGATGCCTGAGCATGACCTGTTGCGGTCAGCGGCTCCCAGTGTTCGTTTATCAGAAGGCCTGAAACAGCAGGTTCTGATGCGTTCGGTTACGCAGTACCATGCTGGGCGAAGGCAACGATTTCTGATGCGAACGGTTGCTGCTGTCGCGGCTGTTACCTTGACCGGTGCAGGGCTCTGGAGGCTGAATCAGCCGGCGGAAACGCCCGCAGGTGCCGCGGGGCAGACCTCAGCCACCAGCCAGCCCCTTTCAGAAGCTCCCACTGCAGTGACGCCCATTCTGCTGCCTTCGTCAACCAGCAGTCAGGGAACTCTGGCTGATCCTCAGGCAGCGCCTTCGTCAGTTGAAACGGTGACTCCGATCCCGATTCTCAGACCACAGTGATCTGCCTGTTTCCTGCCCGCTGAAAACTGTGTCTTCTTCTCTGAAGTTCCAACGCCTTGACACGTACCAAGATGCCAGATCCTGCTCGTTACCAGATTCCCGATCCGTCTGTCCGTCTGACGGACGAGTTGATTATGCAGCACATCGGCCGCGGATCCCGAGTGATCGACCTCGGTTGCGGGGATGGCCGTCTGATGCAGCGACTCAGCGAAGAGCTTGGTTGTGATGTGCTGGGAGTCGAAGTTGATCATCGGAATATTGTCTCGGTCGTGCAGCGAGGTCTGCCAGCGATCGAGGCTGATCTGGATCGGGGACTGCAGGATATCCCGGACGACAGCTTCGACTTCGCCGTCCTCAGCCAGACTCTGCAGCAGGTCAGAAACCCTCGACGATTGTTGTCAGAGATGCTGCGGGTGGCAAAACGGGCTCTCGTTGTGGTGCCGAATTTTGGCCACTGGCGAGTTCGTCTGGAAGTGCTGCGACGTGGCCGAACACCGGTGACTCAGTCCTTCCCATGGGAGTGGTATGAAACTCCCAACGTTCACTTCATGTCCATGCGGGACTTTCGGTCACTGATGGAACGCATGGGACTGCGGATTGTGATTGAAAGTCCCATTATTCGAGGCCGAGCAGTGGATCGTCTGCTGGTGTCCAACCTGCGCGCTGACAGTGCGTTCTACCTTGTGGAACGAGGCCACTGACTAACGGGGCCTTGCGAATTGTGGCAAATGGGGCGGTAATTGCTGCATTCGAGCGGGGGCTGAAGCGGTTGCCGGGGTGTGGGTAATCTGCGGGCTTTGGTGCGTTCTCGCGGGGCAACGCGCGGCGACGGTCCGGTGGTGTTCATATTGACCCACAAGCCGGAATACTCGTAATTTTCCAGCAATGCGATCCGTACCGAGCGGGTGTGTGCCCGTCTGAGGTGCAGTGCTTAAGTTCTGCTGGTGGGTTTTAAGCCCTGGTAAGCGGTCATGCCGTCACGATTGTCATGCATTCTGATGTGCACCCTGTTCTCTGCTGTTGTGGCAGCAGACGAATATCGGGGCGTTGCTGTACCACAGCAGGCGAATCGGCGACTGACAGTTCTGGTGCTGACTGATGGTACGGTACTGGAAACATCACTGAAGGTTGAAGGTGGTGGTTACAGTGTGGATGTACCGGGGGGGCGTCAGTTTATTGAATCGTCCCGGGTACGTTTCATAGCGAAGGATCGGGTAGATGCGTGGCGTCAGTTGCGGGCTTCTTTTCAGGAGCTGACTCCTGACGTGCATCTGCAGATTGCTCGCTGGTGTCTGAAAAACGAACTGCGGTTGCAGGCTGAGCGCGAAGCACTGGATGCACTGAGACTGGATCCGAATCGACAGGATGCGAAGCGATTGCTGCAGCAGCTGGCGGAAGCTGGTGCTGATCGTCTTGAGAACACAAGTTCGCAATCGGCTGTGTTAATGCCGCCGTTGCCGGTTGCTGGTCCTGCCGCTGCCGCGCGTTCTCTGGCAGGACTGCGACGATCCACAACTCAGCAGTTTGTCCGCAGTGTCCAACCACTGTTGTCCAGCAAGTGTGCGACAGCGGGCTGTCATGGCAGGAATTCGCAAACCGAGTTTCAGCTACTGGCGGTTCGATCCGGATCGGATCCGCGAACGGCGGAGCAGAATCTGGAGGCTGTGCTGAGTCAGATCAGTTTCTCTGAGCCCACTCGGAGTCCGCTGCTGAAATACGCTGCTGATTCGCATGGGGGGCAACGTGATATTCCGCTGCGGGGACGGACAGGCAACCTGCAGCTGAAGACATTGCAGCAGTGGATTTCAGCAGTAGCAGCTGATGTGGCTCCGGGCGAGAATCGGGAGTCCGTTCAGGCTGTGGCAGAGTCCATCCAGATGGAGGACACCGCGCAGGCGGAGCAGTCTGAGCATGCTCATGAGCAGTTGCGGGATATGCAGGCGGCTGATCGTGAGTTTCTGGCAGAAGCAAAGCGTTCACAGCGTCATGATCCGTTTGATCCAGCGGTGTTCAACCGTCGGCATCATGCGAAGGCACAGGAAATTCTCACTGAGGACCAGTGAGGCAAGAGTTGAGAATTCTGAGAGGATATGGGTTATGAACAGATGGAAAGTTTCCGGGCTGTTGGCATCGTTGCTGCTGATTCCGGGCTGTGGAACTATGAGTTTGATGACTCGCAGTTCTTATTCCACGATTCGCGATCCATTCATTGAGGGGACGGAGGGGGCGGCGGCCGCGGGGCTGAGTGCCGACTCTGGTGGTGATACTGCGGGGCGTGTTGTCGTGGATGCCGATACGCGCGGACCGACTCCGTTGCCTGGAGTGTCGGGTCGAGTTCGTCTGGAGGGTGATTCTGCGGTGGCGGGTGAGCCTGTTCCTGCCGCTGCAACAGCTTCATATCCGGATTCTTCGGATGCCGCAGCGTCTGGTGCTGCAGACAGCGGTACTGACGAAGCCGTGCTGCAGACGATGAAGGGGCCTGCTCTGGCAACATTTCTGAGAACAGGTGCAACGCCTGCAGGCGACAGGATGACGCCGGAGATTGGCGAGGCTGGTGCAGGTGTAAGGTCGCGTACTGGCGGTGCGATCGAGCGAACGGGACTGGAACTGCCACAGCGGGCGGTGGGGGGCTTGCAGTCACCAGCGGCACAGGCTGCTGCTGTGACATCTGACAGTGCAGATTTTGAGGGATTCAATAGTTTTCTGGCGGGTGGTAGCGCAGCAACGCCGGCTGAGATTCCGACGAAGCGCGCTGCGGAATGGAAGCCGAAGCAGTCGCCAAAACCGGCCGCTGCGAAGGCTGCCACTGTTCCGACTTCCACGGTTGACACGGCATCACGCAGTGAACGTATGAAGACCCTGCAGACTGAGGGATCCGGGAAAGCTTCCGAATTGAATCCCTTTGAGGATCTTCCTGCGTTTGATACAGTCGAGGGATCTGCTCAGCAGCAAAGCGAACCTGCCACCTTCGATGATTCATTTGGCAGTGAAGCTGACTGGAAGCCGGCAGAATTCGAACCATGATCGGGTACGGTGCGATGCGCCGGGGGTAAGCAGATGCGTGCGAAAATGACTGCCGGTATGGTCGGCATGGGCATGATCTTTGACGACACCTATCGGCCGTTTTTTGAGAGTGTGGCCCGTACTGGATTGTATGACCGCAGGTTTGGTGATGTTGACGTGCAACTGGTTGCAGTTGCAACTAAAACCGGCAGTCGAGCCGCGCGATATCTGCAGCAGTCCGCCGATCGGATACCGGCTTTTGAGAACTGTCTGGGGGACAATGCTGTACAGCAGATGCTGCAGCACCGGCCCACCTTTGCCTGTGTGGCAACTCCGGACAATCGGCACTTTGAGGCAGCTCGGGAAATACTTGAGGCTGGCGTCCATCTGCTGGTGGAAAAGCCATCAGTGCTGTCGCTCAGTGAGCTGGATGAACTGACAGCGATTGCAGAACGTCGAGGTTTATTGGCTCGGGTGGTTTACCACAAGCTGCTGGATCCTGATCACAAGAAGCTGCGGACGCTGGTGGCCGACAATGTGCTGCAGCATGTGAACAACGGATATTGTTCGCTGCTGGAGCCGAGGCAGATTTCGGGGCAGCAGTTTTCCGAGTGGATTACGGGGCGTAATCCCGGAACCTATGTGGCCGTGCATTACATCAAACTGATTGACTTTACGTTTGGTGGGCGTTTGAAGACGGTGTTGTGTACTGGCCAGCGAGGGCTGGTCGGGCCACGTGATGGAAACACGTGGGATAGCTGTCAGTTGCGTTTGATTTATGAGTACGACGATGGTCGGGAAGCGGCTTTCGACATTCATACCTCATGGGTAACTCCAGATAATTTTCCGGGTTATGTGGAGCAGGAAGTTCAGTTCCGCTTTGATAATGGCATCTGGAATGGCCATTCGCGGAAGCGGGGTGTGGAACTGACAGTGGATCAGCTGACTCCGCTGAAGCTGAAGAATACGATCAACAATCACTACAACGGCAGTTTTCTGGAACCATGGGGAGAGCGTTCTCAGCGTGGTTATGGGATTGAAGTGATCGATCGTTTTGCTCGGGAAGTGGCCTGGGTTGAGCATGGTGGAGCCGCCGGTGAACGTGGTCAGCGACTGCAGCAGATTCGAGAGTTGACATACGCTGATCTGGCAGCAGATCGTCAGGTCGTGGCAGCGATTGAAGCGATGGAGCGGATTCTGGAAGAACAGGCCGCCGGGCGACCTGATCGTGTGGCGCGTTATGACGGTCGAACGATTCAGCTGTTCTGAGAACCTGTCGCTGGCTGACGGCTGCGGACAGTTCCTGGCCACTGCAGTGTCTGCCAGCCACCGCTGACGGAAAGCACGATCAGCAGTGGCAGGATGGGGGTGCGCATGCGTGTATCGGTCCAGTAGAACAGATGGGTGAACGCGAACGCGAGGCAGCAGAGCCAGACTGTGATTGTGGGTGCGTCAGGCCCTGCTGTTCGAAGTTGTCGGAGTGTCTGCAGCAGTTTCAGAATCAGCCCGGTCCAGAGAACGAGATACCAGCTGGAAATCAGCAAAGTGGTGGCGGCGCCAGCGGTACCTGTCTGGCGAATGGCCCAGAACCTGCAGCACCGCAGCCAGCAGGCGCGCAGAAAATCGCGTGGGTACATGCGAATGGTCTGAGTTGCCAGATCGTAGTGAAAGCGATCCAGTGCCAGCTCATCAGCCGGGTTGATTCCGGAAGCTGTTGCAGCTGACAGAGTCTTGCGCTGCCAGCGATCGAGAGCAGTGCCTTCCCAGGGAAACTGGTCAGTACCACGAATTACATCGTGGTAGAAGTCAGGGTTGTTTCCCAGAGCCAGTGTGTAACCGCCGTGAGTCGTGGCGGGAATAAATGCCCGAAACTGAATGGCATTGCGGGCCAGCCATGGCGCGAGACCGAGTGCGATTCCGAGGGCCAGTAGCAGTGGTGATTTAAGGGTTTGTTTGGTAACTGAGGGCTTTCCTGCGCGGAGCGTGATGATGACAAGCTGCACCCAGATGGTGGCGGCTGCCAGCAGTACTGTGGGGCGTATGAGTGCAGCAACAGCGAGCAGCAGTCCGCAGAGGAAGACGGTGCGTGGGCGAGCCGTGTGCTGGCAGACTCCAGCAGCGACAGCACAGGCCAGCGTCAGCAGAGCTGCACAGGGAACTTCGGTCATCGGCTGCAGCGAATACCTGAGCAGAAGTGGATCCAGAGCAACAGCTGCAACACACAGCAGGGTTGGCAGTCGTGTGGGCAGCAGAATGCCGGCCAGCCAGCCTGTGGCGAAGCAGCACACGACGGTTGTGAGCAGGTTGATCAGCAGGACAGCGGCGATTGGTGGAAGTCCACAGGCCAGAGGGGCAGCAAGCAGCATTGGGTAAAGTGGCGGGCGGAATGCTGTGGGCTGTCCGGTGAATGGTCCCACAAAACCGTGGTGCTGCAGGGTGGCCGTGGCGTGTGCTGTGTAGCCATCGGCATCTTCGAGCAGCTGTGCCGGATTGCGGGCAGCCAGCAGCAGTCGCAGAGCCAGTGCCAGCAACAGCAGCAGCAGGAAACTGCGGTCAGCCAGCAGTTTCCTGGGGATAGAGTTGGATACTGTGAGATCAGGCATTCATCAAAAGTCAGCAAAAATCAGTCAGAATCAACCCGTTTTTCGGGGAAGTGTGAGTGTACAGCAGCGAGCGGAGAATTTCAGTCAGGATCGACCGTTGGTGGAGTATTGCAGGTTTTTTCGTAAGTTGTTGGCTGCTGGCAGTTTATGCGACATGGCGCAATGGGGTTCCCGTTTCCCGTTGCTGACTTGTTTTGCAGATTTTCCAGATTTTTGCTGGGGCTGAACATGGTCTGGCAACCTATATTCTGCCGGGCGTTGGGAAGTCGCCTCGGCATTTCTCGCTGTAAACCTGTGGAGACTGTGGTTTGTCGTCTGCGTCGTCATTATCGCCGTCGGCCGTGTTTCTTGAACACGAGGGTTGGCTGCGCACCGTTGTCAGCAGTCGTCTGGGAGAGACGGATGCGGTCGATGATGTCATGCAGAACATTGCAATGGCAGTGGTGCGGCAGAAGGCCGGGTTAGCTGGTGTTCAGCGAGTGGGGGCGTGGTTGTATCGGATTGCTGTTCGTCAGGTGCTGATGTATCGACGGGCTACTGGGCGGCGTCGAAAATTGCTGCAGCGAGTGCAGTCTGATGCTGCTTCGGCCGTGCAGCTGACAGAGCCATTATCGGTGATGCTGCATGACGAGGCTCAGAGCCGCGTGCGGCAGGCTCTGGCGGAACTGGGTGAAGTAGAGAGACAGTTGTTGCTGTTGAAGTATGCTGAAGGCTGGAGTTATCGGCAGATTGCTGAGCGGTTGGGTGTGCAGGAAGATACGGTTGAATATCGACTGCTGAAAGCACGCAGGAATCTGCGGCGTCAACTGAGTGCACTGAACGTCGAGGATTGAGAAGTATGATATCTGAACGAGATGAACTGCTGATTCAGCGATGTGTCGACGATGAGTTGTCACCTGAGCAGACTCGAGCGCTGACAGTCCGTCTTGACACACTGACGGGGGGCTGGAAGTCGCTGGCCTGTGGTTTTCTGGAAGATCGTTGTCTCCGGAAATCTATCGAGACTGGACGTGGTGCTGCGGGGCTTGCTGAAGCACAGCCTTCGGTTATGGCGACCGTGGTCACAGATCCGGTGGTGGTGTCTCCACTTGTGCGTGGTCTCAGGAAGCCTCTGGAGCGGGTCTGGCGACATCCGGCGACATCGCTGGCGTTATGTGCGGCGATAGCCTTTCTGGGTGGGCTGCTGGTACCGAATGGACGGCCGATCGACGACAGTGGCTCTGTGCCGGGGGGCGAGCTTGTGGCGGCTGCAGGGCCCAGTCGTCGCGGCGGTGGGCAGATGGAGGTACAGATGCCGGGGCAGCGGCCGGTGAGTGTACCGATTTTTGACAGTCGTGAAGAGTGGGTGCGGCAGAGTAATCCGAAAGTGCTGGCGCCGAATGCCGGCACTCAGTATATTATTGTTCCGACAGAGGATGGACGGGTTGTCGTGGTGCCTGTTTCGCGGGTCGCTTCGGACGGGCTGCAGTAGAGTATTCGGACATATTTTCAGAGCTGGATTTCAGCGGAGGGTGCGGCAGATGAATGCAGGATTCGTGGGTATGCAGCGGGCGATGGCGGTCTTACTTTCGGCTGTTGTGGTCAACGGCTCTGGGGCAGCAGACGAACCGGCGGGTAAGGCCTCAGCTGCTGCTCAGGCGCAGGCTTCCGGCGATATTCAGGTGCAGGTACAGGTGCAGTCCGGCGATGAGTCTCCGGAGGGCAGAAAGATTGAGTATCGGGTGCAGCGTTCGCGCACCGAAGGTTCCGAGGATGGCAGGAAAACAGTTCCAAAGGTCACTCAGCGTTCGCGGATCGTCATCATCGGTCCGGACGGAGTTCGTCGTGAATTTGACGGCGAGGACAAGGATGGGCGTTCGATGATTCTGCAGATACCCGATGGCGAAGCGTTGCTGAAAAAACTGGAGTCGGAAGGTGGTACTGAAGGTGTAGAGCCGGAGTCGGAACGACTGATGATCGGCGTGCGGTGTGAGGCTGCCGATGTGCGACTGAGGAAACATCTGAAACTGGCGGATGCGGGGCTGGTGGTGCTGCGAGTTGAGGAGGGTACCCCGGCAGCGCGTGCTGGCATCGAAATCGACGACATTATTCTGAGTGTGGACAGCGCAGCGGTCAAAACGCCAGTTGAACTGGTCGAAAGAATCGGCCAGTCTGCAGGTCGAGCGGTTGAGATTGTGATGTTGCATAATGGGGAACAAAAGACAGTTTCTGTGACTCCTGAGAAGCTGCAGCCGGGTTCATTTCCCGCGTGGGAGGAGACTACGGACAGGCAGGATGGGCTGCTGCAGATGCTGCAGGGCAATCGTATGCTGAGGATGCATCCGGGGATCATGCTGGATCTGCAGTCTGATATGACTCCGGAGGAGATTCAGAAGCAGATTGAGCAGATGATGGACGGCGAGAGCATCGAGGGGATGGCAGAGGCACTGAAGGGGCTGGCCGAGAATCGCGCTGGGAAAAAATCTGAGACGGAGAAGCCTGCTGAGCCTGCGTCTGCGGCGCAGGATGAATTGCAGCAGTTGAAAGCGGAGTTGCGTGAACTGAAGGCGATCGTGGAGCAACTGAAGCAGCCCAAACCGTAGTGCGGGCATTCCTGACGCCGAGGGACAAAATGTAGCCCGAGCATTCCTGCTCGGCCCCGTCCATTAAAAAAACACTGGGGATTTCAAGGCTGACGAGAAGTTC
>CAXBSH010000052.1:0-22808 GCA_963977705.1 uncultured Planctomycetaceae bacterium | reverse complement strand
CCCCACACCACAATTGGCCAACGGCCATAGACAACGTAGCCTTGGGCAACGCCCAGGGGAAAAACGCACCGCCACCCCACACCGCAATTAGCCAACGGCCATAGACAACTTAGCCTTGGGCAACGCCCAAGGGAAAAACCCAGCCGAAAATCATGGATTTCCTCTTCCGCAGCAGCGGAGCGGCATCACAAACATTGCATTTTTATGGGTAATGACACGGGCTGAAGCCCAAGCTACCCATTTTTGTCCCTCGCGTCATTCCTGCCCGGCCGTCCTTCAGCCCATACAAACTCACTCACAATTGCCCAGCCTCGGCCTTTCCGCCTGCCGATGCCCACGGAAGAAAAAGGTGCGTTGATCTTCGTCACCCAGCTGGTGCTCGGTGGTCCCAGGCACGACCACCAACCGCTGGGCCTGCTTTTTCAACTCAGCAGAATTCAGGACAGCACACGGATCAGCGCCGACAAACAGTGGGACTGTCCCGGCTGCAGCACAACAGCATGTTCACCGACGCAGGCTGTTTCAATACAGACCATTCCAGTCCATTCGTCGTCGCCAAAGTCAGGCATGCGGTGGCTTTTATCAATCCATGGATTCCAGACCACTGTCGACAGTGAACCCTGTTTACTGATCTCAATCTTGCGCTGTAAGCCGGGATCATGCAGCACCACCGTATCGGCTGTGCCCTGATACACGCGATCCGTCTCTGCAGTGAATTGAATGGGCTGCCCACTGGCAGCACACCATTCGGGCTGCGGAACCTTGTTCAGGTATCCGGAATTCTCCAGACCGGTGATCCAGATGCTGCGAATATCTGAAACCTGCAGATATGTGTGCAGCGCAGCTTCAAACGTTTCCGGTTCCGTCGCATCAGACGACAACTGGCAAACCAGTTGCAGACTCAACTCTGCTCCAGGACAGATCTCATAACGCAGCTGGAAATTGCCGACCACCGTCTGCAGGACCAGTCGCAACGTCCCATCATCGTCCGCTTGAGTCTGCTGTAACTGCCACTCCTGCAGTCGAGCATACCCGTGTGCGGGCAGGGCGGGATCCTGAGGATGCGGACCAAACCACGGGAAACAGATCGGTACACCACCACGAATCGGTCGCCCCGCCTGGAACCATGAACTGCCGCTCAGCCATAAGACCGGCTGGTGACCGGCTGGCTGCCACGCAGCCAGATGGGCACCATGCAGAAACAACTGCGCCTGCGCCACTGCTGTGCGAATCTGAAACCGCGACAGGCCATTCAGTTCCGAATCCAGAAACAGTCCGGGAATACTGGTCTTCACTGGCTGACCTCTTCGTTGCAGTCTCTACAAGTGATGTCATCCGATCCAGAAACCATCAGGAAATCTGTTGAACCATACCCCTATCCTCGCGTAAACCCGATCAGTTGTCCAGACTTCCATGACCGACTGGCAGACTTCAATGACACGAGGGGCAACAATCGTAGTCTGGGCTTTAGCCCGGGCACGCACGTCTTGTCATCCTTGAAGTCCCCAGTGGTTTTTAATGAATGGGGCCGAGCAGGAATGCTCGGGCTACGGGTGAGGGGGAGGGGGAGGACTCGGGCTGATGCCCAAGCTACGGACGTACGTCCGGTTCCGCAGCAGCCTCACCCACCCAAGGCACTTTTGCGTTTACTGACCACTGACCACTGACCACTGACCACTGACCACTGAAAACTGAAAACTGAAAACTGAAAAAAGCCGGCAGCGTCAGCTGCCGGCTTCCTTCTATGATCAGTTTCCAGCGAACTCAGATCAGCTCAGATCACCGGAAAGCAGAGCTTCCACGATGTCCTGAATCGACTGATCCACTGCCGTTTCTGCTCCAAAGAACTGTGCTTCCGCAGCAGGTTCGGCCTGAACCTGCTCAGCAACAGCAGCCATCACTGCAGCTCGCTCAATCTCCAGTTCATCATTCGCAGTCTGCGAAACACGAACTGCTGGACGTCGGTTGTCAATGACTTCATCCGTCAGCAGCGACTGCAGCTGTGGAATCCGGACAACAGACTGCTCTGCGGCCAGCAGCTGCAGGCTGTCTGAGCCCTGTGTATTCGGACCCCCATCCTGAATCGCTCCGACGTAGACCGAGAAGTCCTGAGGATTGCTCCATGGCGAGACCTCGCCGGTCGAGCTGACCGCTCGGACCCAGACTCGGTACTCAGCACCATTGACCAGATTCGACGGCACCGTATAGGAGTTACCGACGATGCCGTAATTCTTGAATACGTTGATGGAAATCTGATTACCGAACGTGCGGTTCAGCCACACATCATAGGTTGCAGCTCCCAGCACCTCGGCCCAGCGGATCACCGGAGCCAGAGTCGCCACCTGACCGGTTGGTGCCGTGACTACCGGACGCCCGCCAACGTAGAAGTCCGTTCGAGCAGACCAGTCGCTGCGGAAGCCAGCTGTCGTTGATTCGGCAATCGACCACCAGGCGTAGGTGCCGTCGGCCAGGTTTGCACCTGGAGTCCATTCCGGAGTGGGCAGACCGGAGACGTTGGCCACAATGGCCCCTGTTGTCGTGTTCTGCAGATACACACCGTAGGACGTCGCACCCAGCACTGTCGACCACGTAAAGGTCTGCTGACGATTGAACGTCGATGACAGCGGACTGACAGGCTGTGGTGGAGTCACTACAAGGAAGTCTGTCTGTGGACTCCAGCCAGCCGGAGTTCCATCTACAGCAATGCCACGAGCCCAGAACCGATATCGTGACAGCGGCAGATCAGCGTCTGGTGTCCACTGCGTATCCGTAACAAAGGTTCGGTACAGCTGAGTCTGGCCAGTCGACCGATTGTCCAGCCAGATGTCGTACTTCGCAGCACCAGGCACTGCCGTCCAGCTCAAAGTTGGCTTGTAGGTCGCCTGTCGCAGCGACAGCGGATTCACGCTGACCGGAGTCACGACATTGAAGCGATTGATCGAAGACCAGTCACTGAGCGTACCATTCGCAAACACAGCCTGAACATACAGGTCAAACTTACCAATGCCCAGGTTGACCGGCATCTGATACTGAGTCGAAGCACTGGCCGCTCTGTGGAACGGGTTGACCCCCGTGCTGACATTCTTCACCCAGATGTTATATGACGCAGCCCCGGGAACGGCCGTCCAGACAAACATCGGTCGCTGAGCAGGAGTCGAACCGATCGGGCTCAGAATCACAGGCCGGATCGCCTGCACAGAGACAGTGAAGCTGCGACTGAACGAACGATTGTCGCCAGTAGTTGTCAGATCCTGATCGAGGCCACCATCTTCAACAGTCACCACAATGGTGCTGACACCCGTTGTACGAGCCGTTGGAGTGAACTTGAGTGTGCCCTGCGAATCGGCTGACGTATAGGTCACGCTGGCTGCGGCAATCAGAGCAGTGTTACTGCTGGTTGCCGTCACACGCAGTGGCTGGCTCTCACCACCACCCGCCGTAATACCACTCAGATTGACTGTCTGCTCTGCCGAATCTTCAAAGATCGTCAGGTTGGACAGTGGGCTGATTGTCGGAGCATCGTTCAGCGGATTCACAGTCACTGTGAACGAACGGCTGAAGGAATTGTTGTCTGCCAGTGTGTTCAGATTGCCATCAAAACCACCGTCCTCGACCGTCACTGTCAGCACCACAACTCCACTCTGGTCCGGAGCCGGAGTAAACCGGATCAGGCCCGTCGCGTCCGCCGAGCTGTAGACAATGGTGGGTGTCGGAATCACGCTGGTATTGCTGCTGGCAGCTTTCACTCGCAGTGGCTGACTTTCACCACCACCCGCGCTGATACCCCGCAGATTCAGGGTCTGCTGCGAAGAATCCTCGTCAATCGTCACATCACCCAATGCGTCCAGAGTCGGAGCGTCATTGACTGCAGTCACTGTGACGGTGAAGGTCCGTGTCACAGACAGGTTGTCGGCGGTTGTGGCGAGATTGCCATCCAGACCAGCGTCCTCAAGGATCAGTGTGATCACCGAAGTGCCGCTGAGATTGGCTATCGGAGCAAAGGTCAACGAACCGGTCGTATTCGGACTGGTGTAGTTCAGCGTCGGCACCGGAATCAAACCAGTATTGCTGCTGCTGACAGTCAGCTTCAACTGCTGGCTTTCACCGCCACCAGCGGAAATACCCGCCAGATTGACAGTCTGCAGTGGAGCATCTTCGGCGATGGTCAGATCCGCCACCGTATTGATGGTCGGAACATCATTCACCGGAGTGACTGTCACAGTCAGACTGCGACTGAATGTCAGATTATCACCAGCAGTCGCCAGATTCGCGTCCAGACCACCGTCTTCCACAGTAATCGTGATCACCGCTGTACCACTCTGATCAGCCACCGGCGTGAAGCTGATGGAACCAGTGGAAGCTGCCGATGTGTAGCTGACCGATGGATTCGGGATCAGACCGAGGTTACTGCTGGACGCTGTGACACGCAATGGCTGGCTTTCGCCACCACCCGCGGCAATACCCGTCAGATTCACGGTCTGCTGTGCTGCATCCTCAGCGATTGTAAGATCACCAGGCTGATCCAGCAGCGGAACGTCGTTGACCGGTGTCACCGTCACAGTGAAGGATTTCGTGACGGTCAGGTTGTCGCCTGCAGTCGCGAGATTACGGTCAAGGCCACCGTCCTCCACCACAATCGTGATAACGGATGAACCACTGAGATTGGCCGTTGGAGTGAAGGCGATACTGCCGGTGGAACCCGGTGAGGTGTAGGTCACGGAAGGCGTTGCAATCAGCGTCGTGTTGCTGCTGGACACCGTCACCTTCAGCGGCTGGCTTTCACCACCACCCGCTGTGATTCCAGTCAGATTTACCGTCTGCTGAGCCGCGTCTTCGGCAATCGTCAGATCTGATGGTTGATCGAGCGTTGGGACATCATTGACAGGTGTGACGGTCACATTGAACGTGCGAGTCACTCGCAGGTTATCACCGGCCGTCAGCAGGTCGCCATCAAGGCCACCGTCTTCGACCTCAACCGTAATCACTGCACTGCCACTCAGATCCGCTACAGAAGCAAACTTCAGAGAACCGGTGGCATCAGCCGACGAGTAGATCACGGTCGGAGTCGGGATCAGACCCGGATTACTGCTGGAAGCAGTCACTCGCAGAGGCTGGCTTTCACCACCACCGGCGGCAATCCCGGTCAGGTTCACCGTCTGCTGGCCCGCGTCTTCAGCAATCGTCAGATCACCAGGCTGATCGAGGGTCGGAGCATCGTTAACCGGAGTCACAGTGACGGTGAAGGTCGTCGTCACCGTGGCATTGTCCGCCGTCGTGCTCAGATCTTCGTCCAGACCACCATCCTCCACAGTAATCGTGATCACCGCCGAACCACTCTGGTCGGCAACCGGTGTGAACTTCAGTGAACCTGTTGCATCGGCCGATGTGTAGATCACATTCGGCGTCGGAATCAAACCCGTGTTGCTGCTGGAAGCAGTCACCTTCAATGGCTGGCTCTCGCCGCCACCGGCAGTGATACCTGTCAGATTCACCGTCTGTTCAGCAGCATCTTCCGCAATTGTCACATCACCCGGTTGATCCAGCGTCGGAGCATCGTTCACCGGAGTCACGGTCACCGTGAATGTCTTCGTCACCGTCAGGTTGTCACCGGTGGTGCTGAGATCACTGTCCAGACCACCATCCTCTACAACCACCGTTATGACAGCAGAACCACTGAGGTCTGCCGTTGGTGTGAATTTGATACTGCCAGTAGCATCAGGCGAACTATAAGTCACCGATGGCGTTGCGATCAGAGTCGTATTGCTGCTGGAGACCGTCACCTTTAATGGCTGACTCTCGCCACCACCCGCACTGATACCTGTCAGATTGACTGTCTGCTCAGCAGCGTCTTCAGCGATCGTCACATCACTCGGCTGATTCAGTGTCGGAGCATCATTCACCGCCGTCACGGTCACTGTGAATGTCTTCGTTACTGTCAGGTTGTCACCCAAGGTACTCAGATCACTGTCCAGACCACCGTCTTCAACTGTCACCGTAATCACGGCTGAGCCACTCAGATCAGCGACCGGAGTAAACTTCAGGGAGCCCGTCGCATTCGCGGATGTGTAGATCACGCTCGGTGCCGGAATCAGGCCCGTGTTGCTGCTGGAGGCCGTCACCTTCAACGGCTGGCTCTCGCCGCCACCGGCCGTGATGCCACTCAGATTGACTGTCTGCTCTGCAGCATCTTCAGCAATTGTCACATCACCCGGTTGATCCAGCGTCGGAGCGTCGTTCACTGCCGTCACCGTCACCGTAAAGGTCTTCGTCACAGTCAGGTTGTCACCGGTGGTGCTCAGATTACCGTCCAGACCACCATCTTCAACAGTCACCGTGATCACCGCAGAGCCACTCTGATCCGCTACCGGAGTATACTTCACTGAACCCGTGGCATTCGCTGATGTGTAAACAACAGTCGGCGCACCAATCAGACCAGTGTTGCTGCTCGATGCTGTCACCTTCAATGGCTGGCTCTCACCACCGCCCGCACTGATACCACTCAGATTCACTGTCTGCTCTGACGCGTCCTCGCTGATCGTTGCATCCGACAGGTTGTCCAGCGTCGGAGCATCATTCACTGCAGTCACGGTCACTGTAAACGTCAGTGTTGTCGTCGCATTGTCGCCAGTGGTGCTCAAGTCAGTATCAAGACCACCGTCTTCTACAACAACTGTAATCACGGCGGAACCACTCTGGTTCGCAATCGGTGTGTACTTCAGACTGCCTGTAGAGTCTGCTGAAGTGTAGATCACTGCCGGATCAGGAATCAGGCCCGTATTGCTGCTGGATGCCGTAACCTTCAATGGCTGGCTTTCGCCGCCACCTGCCGTAATTCCCGACAGATCAACCGTCTGCTCAGCCGCGTCCTCCGCAATCGTCGAATCATAAAGCGCGTCAAGCGTCGGAACGTCGTTTACGGCCGTCACTGTCACGGTAAACGTTTTCGTCACAGTCAGATTGTCGCCAGAGGTGCTTATATTGCCGTCCAGACCACCGTCCTCAACAACAACCGTAATCACTGCCGTGCCACTCAGATCGGCAACTGGAGTAAACTTCAGGGAGCCTGTCGCATTCGCGGACGTGTAGACCACGCTCGGTGCCGGAATCAGACCCGTGTTACTGCTGGAAGCAGTCACCTTCAATGGCTGGCTCTCGCCGCCACCGGCAGTGATACCTGTCAGATTCACCGTCTGTTCAGCAGCATCTTCCGCAATTGTCACATCACCCGGTTGATCCAGCGTCGGAGCATCGTTCACCGGAGTCACGGTCACCGTGAATGTCTTCGTCACCGTCAGGTTGTCACCGGTGGTGCTGAGATTACTGTCCAGACCACCATCCTCTACAACCACTGTTATGACAGCAGAACCACTCTGATTCGCAACAGGCGTGTACTTCACGGACCCTGTGGCATTTGCAGATGTGTAAACAACCACAGGTGTTGGAATCAGCCCTGTATTACTGCTGGAAGCCGTTACTCGCAGAGGCTGGCTCTCGCCACCACCCGCCGTAATGCCACTCAGGTCAACCGTCTGCTCAGACGCATCTTCGCTGATGGTCGCATCGTACAGATCGTCCAGCGTGGGGACGTCATTAACAGCAGTGACGGTCACCTTGAACGTCTTTGTAACAGTCAGATTGTCAGCCGTGGTGTTCAGTTTGCCATCATTGCCTCCGTCCTCCAGTGTGACAGTGATAATTGCCACACCACTCAGATCAGCAACCGGAGTAAACTTCAGGCTGCCGGTCGCATCGGGAGTTGTGTACGTGACGGACGGCGTGGGAATCAGTCCTGTATTGTTGCTGGAAACGCTGACTTTCAGCGGCTGAGACTCCCACGGTCCGGCAGAGATCCCGGTCAGATTCACCGTCTGCTCAGCAGCATCTTCAGCAATCGTCACATCTGCTGGTTGATTGAAATCCGGCGGGTCATTCACCGGATTCACGGTCAGCGGGAAGGATCGGCTGAAGTAGCCATTATCCGCTGTCGTATTGATATTACCGTCCAGACCCGCATCTTCGACCGTCACCGTAATCGTGATCAATCCATGTCGATTCGGTGCAGGCGTAAACTTGATCAGACCGGTGGTGTTGGCCGACGTGTAGACAGACGTCGGATTCGGCACAACGCCGGTATCACTGCTGGTAGCAAACACTCGCAGCGTCTGCGATTCA
Source organism: uncultured Planctomycetaceae bacterium (assembly GCA_963977705.1). GTDB lineage: Bacteria > Planctomycetota > Planctomycetia > Planctomycetales > Planctomycetaceae > SXXK01. The sequence goes on along the minus strand of CAXBSH010000052.1, from coordinate 14,636 downwards.
TCGGAACCTGCGGTGATCCCGGACAGGTCAACCGTGTGCTCACTGGAATCCTCAGTAATCGTCAGATCGTAAAGAATGTCCAGTGTGGGCAGGTCATTCACCGCCTGCACTGTGACTACAAACGTCTTTGTGGTGACCAGATTGTCACCGGCAGTCCCCAGATCAAGGTCCGGTCCGCCGTCTTCAACGGTCAGAGTAATCGTTGATGTTCCGCTCAGCTCCGCGATCGGAGTGAACTTAATTGAGCCGGTGCTGTTGGGCGACGTATAGGTCAGTGAAGGTGTTGGAATCAGTGCTGTATTACTGCTGGACACCGTGACTTTCAAAGGCTGTGATTCACCACCACCGGCTGTAATCCCGGTCAGATTCACGGTCTGCTCAGCAGCATCTTCCAGAATCGTCAGATCAGCTGGCTTGTCGATCGTGGGGGCGTCATTGACTGATGTGACCGTCACCACAAAGGTGCGACTGTACACCAGATTGTCAGCGGCTGTACTGAGATTATTGTCCAGCCCGCCGTCTTCGACAGTGACAGTAATGGTCGCAGCACCGTACTGATCAGCCACAGGTTTAAACTTGATGGAGCCCGTAGCATTGGCGGATGTGTACACAACCGTCGGATTGGGAATCAGGCCTGTGCTGCTGCTGGAAGCAGTCACCTTCAAGGGCTGGCTTTCGCCACCACCCGCAGTGATGCCACTCAGACTGACGGTCTGTTCAGCCGCATCTTCCGCAATCGTGGTATCAGAGATTGAATCGAGTGTAGGTGTGTCATTCACAGCAGCAACGGTGACAACGAATGAACGCGTCGAAACGGCATTGTCGGCCGCTGTCCCAAGGTCTCCGTCCAGTCCACCGTCCTCGACAGTGACAGTAATCGTCACGGCACCACTTTGATCAGCCACCGGCGTAAATCGGATGGATCCCGTCGTGCTGGCTGACGTGTAAGTCACCGCAGGATTGGGAATCACACCAGTGGCACTGCTGGTTGCTGTGACCTTCAGCGGCTGAGTTTCACCACCACCAGCCGTGATACCGGCAAGGTTCACCGTCTGCTCTGCAGCATCTTCATTGATCGCGAGGTCAGACAGTGCATCCAGAGTCGGCACGTCATTGACTGCAGTCACAGTAACCACAAAAGAACGACTGAAAACGAGATTGTCGCTGGAAGTCGCAAGGTCGCCATCAAGGCCACCATCCTCAACGGTGACCGTAATAGTCGCCGAACCACTGAGGTCTGCCACAGACTTATAACGAATGGAACCCGTCGCGTCTGCCGAGGTGTAGGTCACCGCAGGATCAGGGATCAGACCCGTGTTGCTGCTGGAAGCCGTCACCCTCAGCGGCTGACTTTCACCGCCACCGGCCGAAATGCCCGACAGATTCACGGTCTGCTCAGCCGCATCCTCGGCTATGGTCTGGTCGGACAGAGTATTCAGGGTCGGCGCATCATTGACCGGGGTCACAGTGATGGTGAATGTTCGCGTCGACGAGCGATTATCGGCCGTTGTGGCAAAATTCCCGTCCAGACCAGCGTCTTCCAGAGTCACAGTAATGACGGCGGCACCGCTGAGATCCGCAGTTGGAGTAAATTTCAGCGTAGCCGAAGCGTTGGGAGACGTATACGTGATCGAAGGGTTCGCAATCAGTGTGGTGTTGCTGCTGGTCGCACTGAGTCGCAGCGTCTGAGATTCGCCAGGACCGGCCGAAATTCCAGTCAGACCCACAGACTGCTCGGCGGCGTCTTCGCTGACTGTTACGTCAGCCACAGGATCCATTGAAGGTGGATCATTCACCACAACTGTAAAGGTGACAGAAAACGTGGCGTTGTCACTCGCTGTGGACAGGTCGTTGTCCAGACCGCCGTCTTCCACAGTCACAGTGATGACCGCAGAACCACTGGCTGCTGCCACCGGAGTAAACCGCAGACTGCCAGTGGCGTCCGCCGATGTGTACGTCACGGCCGGATCCGGAATCAAACCGGTGTTACTGCTGGACGCCGTCACTTTCAGTGGCTGTGTTTCGCCACCACCAGCGGTAATCCCGCTGAGATTAACCGTCTGCTCGGCTGCATTCTGCTGCAGCTGCAGTCCCGTCAAAGTGTTGATTGTTGGTGCATCATTGACCGGAGCGACTGTGACGAGGAAGGTTCGTGTAACCGTCAGATTGTCACCAGCTGTGGACAGATTACCGTCCAGACCAGCGTCTTCAACGACCACCGTAATGACCGCCGTACCGCTCTGATCAGCCACCGGTGTAAACCTGATGGAACCAGTCGCATTGGCTGACGTGTACGTCACCGCAGGATTGGGAATCAATGCCGTATTGCTGCTGGATGCTGTCACACGCAGAGGCTGGCTTTCACCACCACCAGCGGTAATTCCACTGAGGTTGACTGTCTGCTGAGCAGCATCTTCGTTCAGATTGAGATCCGACAGAGCATCCAGTGTAGGAGCATCATTGACAGCTGCCACAGTGACTGTGAAGGTCCGAGTTGTCGTCTGATTGTCGCCTGCTGTGCTCAGGTTTCCGTCCAGTCCGCCATCTTCCACAGTGACAGTGATGACAGCCGCACCACTCTGATCGGCAACCGGAGTAAATCGCAGCGAACCTGTTGTATTTGCGGATGTGTAGGTGACTGCGGGGTTGGGAATCAGCGCAGTATTGCCGCTGGAAGCTGTCACCTTCAGTGGCTGGCTCTCACCACCACCGGCGGTGATTCCGGCCAGGCTGACCGTCTGTTCGCCGTCATCTTCTGTAATCGACAGGTCGCCGATCGGATCAAGTGTCGGAGCATCATTCACGGGATTGACGGTCACGAGGAATGTGCGAGTCGCCGTCAGGTTGTCAGCTGCTGTCGAAAGATCTTCATCCTGACCACCATCCTCCAGTACCACAGTGATTACAGATGTCCCACTGAGATTGGCCACTGGCTTCAGCCGCAGAGCACCCGTCGCGTTCGGACTGGTGTAGTCCACAGCAGGAGTCGGGATCAGGCCCGGATTACTGCTGCTGGCGGTGATTCGCATCGGCTGCACTTCCGATGGACCAGCCAGAATGCCGGTCAGATTCACAGTCTGTTCCGGAGCATCTTCGTTGATGGTCAGATCGGAAATCGCGTCAAACAACGGAGCATCGTTGATGTTGTTCACAACGACCGTAAAGGTCCTTGAAAATGTGGCATTGTCCGCAGATGTGCTGAGCTTCGCGTCCAGACCACCATCTTCCACCGTAACCGTGATGATCGTAGTGCCGTACTGATTGGCAGCTGGAGTAAAGCGGATGGAACCTGTTAGTTGCGGTGACGTATAAGTGGTGGTTGGGTTGGGGATCAACGTCGGATTGCTGCTGCTGGCTGTAACACGCAGCGGCTGAGATTCTCCGCCACCTGCTGTGATCCCTGACAGACTGACCGTCTGCTGCGGATCCTCTTCATTCAACGTCATATCAGACAGCGGATTCAGCGTCGGAACATCATTCACAGGAGTCACGTTCACATTGAACGTGCGACTGAATGATTCGTTGTCCCCCGGAGTGGCAAGGTTCAGGTCCGGACCGCCATCTTCGACCGTCACAGTAATGGAGGTAGCGCCATACTTATCCGCGACCGGGCGAAACCGCAGTGTTCCGGTAGTGTTGGGGGTCGTGTAATCCACAGACGGCGCGGCAATCAGCAATGTATTGCCTGAAACCGCTGTTACTCGCAATGGCTGAGTTTCACCAGCGCCTGCCGTGATCCCCGTCAGATCGACAGATCGCTCAGGTGCGTCCTCGGCCAGAGTAATGTCATAAAGCGTGTCCAATGTTGGAGCCGTCAGCATCTGACGGACCTCAAGGACCTGCACCAGTCCCGCCTCGGAAGGCTTGCGGAAGGTCCGCACACTGCGACGCTTGAAATTGGACGAAAGACGCTTCAGCAGACGTTTGCTCATGTCAGGTACTGCCCCAGAGAAAAGGCGGAATGATTCGCGCGCACTGGTACAGGGCCGTGGAAAGCCCGGGAATTCAGCAAAGCTAAGGTAAGACACAAAATGCAGAGGGACAAGTAAACACCGGGAATCACGCCAAAATTCAACAAAATCCCCCTGCCACCCTCAACACCCCAAACACCCCAAACCACCAAACCAGCATACCTGGAAAAGTTACCCACCCTCGAATTCAACGAAGAATCTGGTCAGGTAAACTTTGACTGTGGTGAGGAAAACACAGGGAAAAGCGGTCTTTTGGAAGAACAGGGCCCGCCACACCCCCCGATTTACCCTACCTGCCGGGTTCTATCCGATGCCTGGAAACCTCGCTCTACCTAAAATGCTATCCGCGGTATTGCAGTGCCGGTTGTCAGTGATCAGTTTTCAGTGGTCAGTGCACGCAAAGTTCCCCCTCGGGAGGGCGAGGCTCCCGCCGAGCCGAAGTCAACTTTCCGTATTCCGCTGTCGCTGTTCGCCCACAACCGTAGCCCGGTCATTCCTGCCCGGCAGCCTCCTACCCACACAAACCCACAACACCGCGCACCTATGCCCGTCGCCCAGCCATTCCGTGAGCTGATAACCACTCTGCATCGTCACCAAGCCACTGCTCGGTGGTCCCAGGGTAATCAGCCGACGTGTGTTGTCGTTGGCGTCTGAGCGGTTCTGTTCTTTCCGGCACGGAAGCAGTATCCAGTACGTTTTTCGCCAACCCCATCAAACTGCAACCTGCAGCCGCGCACCGGATTTTTCGTCGCTCCCGAAACCTTACCGCAGCCGCTGACGCGCAGCTGCTGGCAGACAGTTGTTCGCCCGCGCTGAGTGACTGTGCAGCCAGCCCAGTGGATGACCACGCCACTCCACAACCCGCCACCCCTCACCACAGGACGCCAGCGCCTGACCCTCCAGATAGCGTCGCGCAACAGCATCGTCGACACCCAGCACCCCAGCAGGCCGCCAACCGGAATCACGCCGCAACGCCAGCGAATGTGATGGCAGCCAGTGCTTCGCCGGCTGATAAGCAACTTCCGGACCTGCCAACGCCACAGAGACCACCGCCCGACAGGCCCGCCCACTCCAGCCAAAACGCTGACGCCCTCGAGTCTCCACAAGTGCACCCGTCAATTCCCCCACACCGCCATCATCCCAGCACCCAGCAGCATCAAAACCACCACACACCACGGGCTCCCACGCCCCACTGCCACCACCATCTGTACGCCGAAAGCGAATCGCATAGCCACCAGCACACCGATCCCGATGCGGCCATAAACGATAACCACCCGGTGCCGCTCCACTCCGCCATGACTCCAGACCAGGCTCAGGCTCCTCACACCAGTTTCCATGCGTCTCCAGAAACCAGCGAGCCACGTCCTCGTTCTCTGCACTGGCAAATGTACATGTGGAATACACCAGACGCCCACCCGGCCGAACCAGCTGCGCCGCATGACCAAGAATCCGTCGCTGACGCGCAGCCGAATGCTGCACCTGAGATTCACTGAATGCACCCAGCGACTGACGATCACGAGAAACCAGCGACTGGCCCGAACACGGCGCATCCACAAGCACCGCATCAAACAATCCTGACAATGACTGACCCAACTGCTCAGGATCCGCACCCGTCACCGCATAGCCGGGAAAACCCACGCGACTCAGGGACAAACCCAGCACTGCCTGCCGACTGTGAATCGGCTCGTTCGCCAGCAGAAAACCACCGCCCGGTCCAACCACCTCAAGAATCGCTGACGCCTTGGCACCCGGAGCTGCACAGACATCGGCCACCTGCTCCCACGGCTGCACATTCAGCAGACGCAGTGCCAGCATCGAACCGGCGTCCTGCACATAAAACAGTCCCGCCGCATGCTCCAGACAGGCCGCCGGCTGCGCAACACCAGGCACAAAACACCCGCCCGCAAACCACGGCACCGGCTCCGTCACCCACGGCGCTGACAACGCTTCGCCATGCCCCAGCGCAGCCTGCGGCCGCAGGCGAATCGACTTCTCAGGACGACGGCCCAGGACACCACACACCTCAACCCACTCCGACTCACTCAATACACTCTCCGGAACCGGCAAGGAAACTCGCCAATCCGTCGCCGCACCCGACTTTCTGCCCATATCACGCCCCGGTCCACAACCTGCCCACGCACTCTGACGCTGATCACTTCACTCACCACACAGACAACTCAGCCCACCGTCAGAGGCGGGACATCAATCCATTGTCGAAAAGCATCCTCGTCCGCGTTGCGACCACTGACCACCACCACCACATCACCAGTTCCCGACAGCTGCAGACCGCCACACAACAGACCCGCCACCCCAATCGCTCCGGATGGCTCGCTCTTCAAACCATGCTGCTCGTACAGCCAGCGCATGGCCTGCCGAGTCTGCAGGTCAGGAACCGCCAGAGAACGCCGCACCAGCCGTCGCAGAATCGGCCAGTTGTGCAGACCCACATCGTACGACAGTAAACCATCACAGATACTGGCCGGACGATCCAGACGCACTCGCTGATCGGCCGCCAGTGAACGCCGAAAGTCGTCCGCCCCCTCCGGTTCCACGCCAATGATTTCAGCCTCAGGAAACCCCTCGCTGATCGACAGCGCCTGACCAGCCATCAAACCACCACCACTCACCGGACAGATAAATGCCGACAGACTGCGACTCTCACTCTGCAGCTGACGCACCGTCCACAAGGCCCCCACACCATTGCCAGCAATGACATACGGATCATCATAAGGAGACGCCTGCACTGCACGCTCAACCTCGGCAATCTCCCGCGTCATCCGGTCACGCTCGCCCGTCTCGTGATCCCGCGCAATGTTGTACGTTCGAACCTCAGCACCAAACGACTGAGTTCTCTGAAACTTGATCCGCGGCGCCGTATCAGGCATCACCACAATCACTCGCACGCCAAAACGCATCCCCGCATAGGCGATTCCGGAAGCAAAATTTCCGGATGAATGAGCAGCCACCGGACGCCCTGCCAGCTCTGGCGCATGTCGAGCCATCCAGTTGCAGGCACCAAACAACTTGAACGATCCCGATGGCGTCCAGCCATAATCCCGCAACCACACGCGCCGCGATTCCGGAAATCCCAGCCACCGCTCCAGCGCCCACGAACGAATTAATGGTGGCGAAAACACATGCCCCCGAATTCGCTCCTCCGCCAGAAACACGTCCTCCATCGTTACCGTCACCGTCGACCCCGCTGACATCGCTCACTCCACTGCTTTCTCACGCCAGACTGCCACTGCCACTCGCCCGATCTGCCCCCACTCTATAACATCTGCTGCGCCACGCAAACTACTCAGGGAGCACCACACGTCATGACGCTCAGGACCACCATCAGCCTCCTCCTGCTCTGCCTGCTCAGACCATGCGCCAGCACACACACCCTGCTGGCCGATGAAAAGACTGTCCACGACACCCCACAAACTCCCCGGTTCCAGCTCAAAGAACTACCGCCACTCCCGGACCCCGAAGGCTTCGCAGGCTGCTTCGCCGGGATCTCCGGAAATCACCTGCTGGTCATCGGAGGTGCCAACTTCCCCGAAAAAAAACCATGGGAAAACGGCGTCAAAGTCTGGTCAGATCGAGTCTACGCACTGCCACTCGCAGTCGCTCGCAGCATCCGACTCGGACAAACCCCCACTCACCCCGCACTGCAGATGAACCGCACACCATGGAAAATGGCCGGACACTGCCCGACACCCACCGGCTACGGAGTCTCTGCGGGATATCTCGACGAAGTCATCTGCGCCGGTGGCAGTCACGCCAACGCTCACTCTCGCAGCGTCGTCGCCGTTCGCTACCAGAACTCCAGCCTCACCTTCCGACAACTGCCCGAACTGCCCGTACCGCTGGCCAACCACTTTGGCACACTGGTCGGCCACAACCTGATTGTTTCCGGAGGACAGACAACCAGCACCGCTGCCCCCGCCGAAGTCGCCACATGGTCGCTGAACCTCGCACAACCTGAGCTCGGCTGGACGGCACTGCCGGAATTCCCCGGAGCACCGCGAATCCTGGCAACCGCCGCCACCACCGGCAAAGACTTCTGGGTCATCGGTGGAGCCTCGCTGCGGACTGGACCCGATGGCAAACTCCAGCGCACCTGGCTGAATGACGCGTGGCGCTACTCCACCGAACATGGCTGGCAACAATTGCCAGCACTGCCCGCACCAGCCGTCGCAGCACCATCACCCGCACCCGTCATCCAACAATCCCCCATCCTGCTCGGTGGCGATGACGGCACACAGGCCGGCTCAGACCCCCGCACTCACCGCGGCTTCCCCAACACCAGCCTCACTCTCACAACATCCCACAACGCATGGACGAACAGCAGCAGCTTCCCACCCGCCGTTGTGACAACACCCACCGTCGCCATTGACGATTTCTGGGTCATCCCCAGTGGCGAAATTCGACCCGGTATCCGCTCACCCAAAGTCTGGTTGATGGCTCCTGAAAAACACTGATCCCGTAAATCACCTGGTGCCAACCCACCCACACACCCACTCGGGAGGGCGAGGCTCCCGCCGAGCCGCTCGTCAGTTCCCAGTGTTCAGTTCTCAGTCATCAGTAATCCCCAACACACACTCGGGAGGGCGAGGCTCCCGCCGAGCCGGATGTCAGTTCCCAGTGTTCAGTGCTCAGTCATCAGTAATCCCAAAGTCACACTCGGGAGGGGGAAATTTTGCGACTACCGAAAAGCGACTACCGGAAACCGAATACCCCTCCACGGAGGCCCCCCCAGCCCTGACCTGCATCATCTCTTAATACGATACAACGCCGGATCTACGTGCGGTTTCTGTCCGGTGATCAGCTCAGCCACCAGTTTCCCGGTCCCCGTCCCCATCGAAATCCCCAGCATGCTGTGACCAGCCGCAATCCACACATTGGAATACCGCGGCGAACGATCAATGTAAGGGATCCCGTCAGCCGTCATCGGCCGCCAGCCATACCACTCCTCTTCCACCGGTTCCGCTGTCGGCTCATGCAGATACTCGGCCGCACCCGATCGCAGATAGTTCAGACGAGCCCGATTCAGAGTCGTATCGTAGCCGGAAAACTCCATCGTACTGCCCACGCGATAGCCCTCTTCAAACGGAGTAATCGCGACATGACACTCCTCAAGAATCATCGGGTACCTGGGACACAACCGAGGCCGAGCCATGGTGATCGAATACCCCTTGCCCGGCTGGATCGGCAACTTGATTCCCAGTGACTGCTGCAGCAAAGGAGCCCACGCGCCGACGGCTACAACAAAGTTGTCAGCCGCTATCGTCTCACCCGTCGTCAGCACCGCCGTCGCCTGACCAGCGTTCCCCGCAAACGACTTCATCCCCGTCTGCTCCAGCACACGCACTCCCGCTGCCGTAATGATCCGCTTCAATTCACTCATCAGCTTGCCGGGACGCAGATGCGCATCACAGCGATAAAGCCACGCACCCGCCAGACCAGGCTTCAATGCCGGCTCCAGCTCCGTCAAAGCTGAACCGGCAAAGGGCTCGGCCGGCAGATCAAAGTGCTTGCGCAGCCACGCATCGCTTTCCGCGTACGCGTCAAACTCGTGCTGGTCACGAAACACAAACAACAGTCCGTCCGTCTTCCAGTCCACCAGCATGTTCTGCTGCTCAAACACTTCGCGATACAACGCCGCTGAAGACTGCAGCAGCGGATGACAGGCCCGCCCGGCTTCCATCATCGCCTTCGCATTGCAGCGCAAGGCAAACTTCAGCAGCCACGGAGCCAGCATGGTGAGCTTCGCGGGATTGATCCGCAGGGCCGTCTGAGTCGTCAGCATGCCCTTCAGACCCTTCAGCACCTGGCCCGGTCGAGCCAACGGGATGACGTGACTGGGACTGACGTATCCGCAGTTACCATGCGAACACTGCCTGCCAAACTGCGACTGCTCAATCAATGTGACTCGGTGACCAGCCTGCGCCAGATACCAGGCCGTAAAGCCGCCAATCACCCCACCACCAATCACCACAGTATGCTTCGCACCACTCATCGTCAGCCCCGCTCTCCAGCGCCCAGACAAGACTCCCACACCATCTTAGCCGGCAGCACACAGTTCACAGCGCCAGGTAATTCAGATTGAACGAATTCCGTGGCAAAACGGATCCGATTCCTGCAGAATCAGCCGCGATTCACCCGTCACCCACGCAGAACCCGTAATCGTCGGTACCACCACCGGACCCGCCGCCACCTCGCCCACACCCAACAAACCCAGCGCCGCAGCAGACTCCAACTCACCAGCCAGCTCCCAGCTGCCCTCAAATACACTCCCCACAATACTCTCCTGACGCCAGATCGACCCCGCCGGCAGACGACCGTCAGCCGCCAGACAGGCCAGCTTCGCACTGGTCCCCGTGCCACACGGCGAACGATCGTACGCCCCGCCCGGACACATCACAAAATTGCGACTGTCTGCTTCGCCCGAAGATGCCGGTCCAAACAGCTCAATATGATCAATCTCCCCACCACCCGCACCCGTAATCCCCGCACGCTCCAGTCCCGCTCGGATCTCCAGAGCATAAGCAGACAGACTCTGCCAGTCCCGCAGCTGCAGCTCACGGCCATGACGGCTGACCAGATAAAACCAGTTGCCGCCCCACGCGATGTCCCCGCAAACCTCCTCACCACCACTCAAAGTCACCGATACGCCCGTTCGATAACGCCACGATGGCACGTTCCGCAAACGCACCCGATTCGCGTCCAAAAGCTCCGCCTCGACAATGCCCACCGGAGTCTCCACACGAGTCACCCCGGGACGCACTCGACCCAGCCAGTACAACGTCGACATCAGACCAATCGTCCCATGCCCACACATGTGCAGATAACCGGCGTTGTTGAAAAAGATAATCCCCACATCACAGCTGCGATCATACGGTTCACACAACAATCCACCCACCAGCACGTCAGATCCACGAGGCTCGTTGATCACCGCCGATCGATACACGTCATGCCGCTCACGCAACGCCAACAAACGCTCACTCAAAGGACCACGACCCAGATCCGGACCACCCGCGATGATGATTCGAGTCGGCTCGCCACCCGTGTGCGAATCCACAACCTGCAGGATCACATCCGACATCACAACACCCCCACACTACACAACGCTGCAACAGACAACGCTGCACTGGACAACGCAGCACCACACAACATCACACTGCCACAAAAAAAAAGCCCAGGACCAAAACCCCAGCCATGTCAGGCTGGTAGTCTTTTCCCGGGCTGCCTTACAGACGTCCCGCCAGCCTTCCAGCCAGCACGGCCACAGATCACTCCGTAACCAAACGCCTTCCGATTCCGTCTGCAACTGTCACCAATTCACAACCTGAATCACTGAACTTCCAGTTCCGGTGGCTGGTTGGCACGTCGAGCACGCATCTCGGCACGACGACGGTCGCGACGACGAATGTCACTGGGCTTCTCGTAAAACTCACGCTTGCGCATTTCCTTCTTCACGCCGGCATGCTCAACCAACTTGCGAAACCGACGCACCGCTTCATTCACACTTTCATTGTCACGCAAACGCAGCTTTACCACAAAGACCCTCCGGATTTTTTAACACTGAACAAATGAACAGAGACACACTGAAATCGGACAAGCATGGTAACTGAAGCAAGCGGGAAATGCAAATTCCTTCCTCACTCCATTTGCCATTCCAGACGAAAGCTGTCAGTTTCGAGAGCACTCTAATGGCCAATTACTGGCTCTTTGACTCGCTTTCCTAACAACCCACTGTTCAAACGTTCCGATTTCTCGCTCCACCCGACAGATCAGAACACTATCGGCGGAATTCAGCCATGGCTCGCGATTGCCTCTACCTCATCGACACTTTTTCTCTGATGTTCCAGGTCTTCCACGCCATCCCAACCATGACCGGAACTCGCGGACAACCCACAAACGCCGTCTTTGGACTCACCCGCGACCTGCTCTCCATCATCGATCGCAAACCCTCACACCTCATCTGCGCTCTCGATTCCCCCGGCCCCGGAACTCGTGAACAGATCTACCCACTCTACAAAGCCAACCGCGACGAAATCCCCGCAGACCTCAAACCACAAATCCCCCTCATCAAACAACTGATCGAAGGTCTGAATATCCCCGGTATCGAGCTGCCCGGATGGGAAGCTGACGACATCATCGCCACCGCCACCCGCCAGGCACTCGAACGCGATATGGATGTCGTCATCGTCTCTTCAGATAAAGACAACCGACAACTGCTCGGACCACACGTCCGCATGTTCAATTGCCGCAAAAACGAATTCTACGACACCCAGTCACTGCTCAATGACTGGGGCATCCGACCCGATCAGGTCATCGACTTTCAATCGCTCGTCGGAGACTCCGTCGATAATGTGCCAGGTGTCCCCAAAGTCGGTCCCAAAACCGCCACCACGCTGTTGAATCAGTACCAGACCCTCGATGCTGTACTCGACAATATCCCGGCCATCAGCGGTAAGGCCCTGCAGCAGAATCTGACCGCCGGCCGTGACCTCGCCCTGATCAGCCGACAACTGGTCACACTCCGCACCGACCTGCCACTGCAGATCGACTTCACTGCCGCACAGGTCTCTGCGCCCAATCACCACGCTCTGCTGCCATTCTTCCAGGACATGGGCTTCCGCGGTTACACCGCACAGATGAAACGCCTTGCCGCTGCCGACAGCGACAGCGCACAACCTGCCACAGCCACCACTCGCTCAACAACCACTGCACCTGCCTCACGCCGCACTGCCGCACTGTTCAATCTCGATGCTGACAACGATGATCAACCGCAAACCACACAGACTCCCGCACCTGCAACCAGCAGCACACTGACCACCGCACCCGCTGTCCCCGCCGGCACACTTGATATCCACTCAGCACCCAGCATCCTGCAGCAGTTGCAGCAGACACCCGCTGTCATCCTTGAACCTGTCCTCACCGGCCACACCGTTCGCGAACGACAGCTCACCGCTGCCGCCATCTCTGATGGCCAGTCCGTCTGGCAGCTCAACCTCGCAGACAACACCGCTCTCAGGCAGCTGCTGCTGCAGTTTCTTTCCACATACGCCGGCGAACTGTGCGTCTGCTCCGCCAAACCACTCTGCCACGCCCTGCTGAACGCCGGCTGCCAGCTGCCACGAAACCTCTTCGATGCGTCCATCGCTGATTATCTGGTTGATGCCGGAGCCCGAGGACACGAACTGTCCGACATCGCCGATCGCTACGCTCCCGACCTCGGCCACGCTGCGCCCACCACAACACCGCGCAAACCGCGTCAGCAGGTCATGTTCGCTGACGATGATCAACCCACGACGGCCACCACCGAGACTGCCGTTCACGCCGCCGAACGCCGCCTGCAGACACTGCTGGCCGTTCTGCCCGGGCTGCGCGACGCACTGCAGTCCGCCGAACTGCAGGATCTCTATCGACAGCTTGAAGAGCCTCTGATCCGCATCCTCGCACGCATGGAACATGCCGGGATCACTGTTGCTGCCGAAGAGCTGCAGCGGCAGAGCAGGGCAGCGGGTACACTGATCGAACGACTGACCGCCGAGATTTACGAAATCGCCGGTCACGAATTCAATATCGATTCTCCCAAACAACTGGCACAGGTCCTGTTCACAGAACTGAAACTGCCGGTCATCAAACGCACGCAGACCGGAGTCAGTACGGATCAGGAAGTCCTTGAAGAGCTGTCCCTGCAGCACCCGCTGCCACGACAGATCCTCGAACGTCGGCACCTGATCAAACTGCAGGGCACCTACCTCGACGCACTGCCCGCTCTGCGCAATTCACACACCGGTCGCATTCATGCCACCTTCCACCAGACAGTGGCCGCCACCGGACGACTCAGTTCCAGCGATCCCAACCTGCAGAACATCCCCGTCCGCACACCCGCAGGTCGCAACGTCCGCGCCGCCTTTCGCCCGGCCGATCCCGGCTGGACGCTGATCTGTGCAGACTATTCACAGATTGAACTGCGAGTCCTTGCGCACTTCAGTGGGGATCAGGCCATGTGCGAGGCCTTTCAGGCAGGCATCGACATCCACGCCGCTGTCGCTGCCGATGTCTTCCAGGTACCCGTCGAATCCGTCACCTCAGACCAGCGCCGGATGGCCAAGGCTGTGAATTTCGGAGTCATCTATGGGCAGACTCCCTGGGGTCTTGCCGCGTCACTCGGAATCGATAAAGCGGAAGCCGCCGCCTTCATCGATGATTACTTTCGCCGGTATGCCGGAGTCGCCACGTTCTGCGAACGCGTCCTTGAAGACACCGCACGCACCGGCTTCGCACGAACCATCCTGAACCGTCGCCGAGCCATCACGGGGATCCGACGCACCACCGGAATCAACCGCAACATGCCCGAACGCACGGCCATCAACACCGTCATCCAGGGCTCAGCCGCAGACCTCATCAAACAGGCCATGCTGAACGTCGATCAACTGCTGCTGCAACACCCCAGCAATGCCCGCCTGCTGCTGCAGATTCACGACGAACTGGTGCTGGAATGTCCACAGGAACACGTCAGCCAGCTGGTGCCACAACTGAAGCAAAGCATGCAGGACGCCATGCGGCTGAACGTACCACTGGTCGTAGATGTCACCACCGGCAGCGACTGGCTCAATCAACTGGACGCCTGACCGACCCAGCCAGCCCACCCCCAGCCCCATC
>CAXBSH010000051.1:0-22842 GCA_963977705.1 uncultured Planctomycetaceae bacterium | reverse complement strand
GATTGACTTCGGCTCGGCAGGAGCCTCGCCCTCCCGAGGGGAACTCTGGCGTGCACTTGCAACGCCACCCAGGTCTAGCGTACCATGTCTACCAATAAACACAGCTTTTAGAACGGCGTTCAGGAGTGCAGGGTATGTCAAGCTGGGAGATCGGGGTTTTTGCGTCGATTGATGCTGGCCTGGGAGTTCATCTGGAAGTTGCTCAGGAACTTGGTGTTCCGACCATTCAGGTGCATGCTCCCCACGCCGGAACTCGCAACCCTGCCGCAGCCGCAGCATTCCTGAAACGCTGTGCCGCCGCTGGCATCCGTGTCACGGCTGTATTTGGTGGCTTTGAGGGTGAAAGCTATGCTGACATTGCCACCACGGCCCGCACTGTTGGCCTCGTCCCTGAAGCAACTCGTGCAGCCCGTCTGCAGGAGATGAAGGAAATCAGTGACTTTACCAAACTGCTGAACTGCAGCACTGTGGCCCTGCACATCGGCTTCGTTCCTCACGACACATCCAGCGCCAGCTATCGCGATCTGCTGAATACCACTCGCGAACTGCTCGATCACGTCAAGGCCAACGGCCAACAGCTCAATCTGGAAACCGGACAGGAGTCTGCCGATCATCTGCTGCAGTTCATTGCTGATGTGGATCGCGACAACCTGTTCATCAACTTCGACCCGGCAAACATGATTCTGTACGGAACAGGTGAACCGATCGAAGCCCTGCGAAAAGTCGGGCGGTATGTCCGCAGCATTCACTGCAAGGATGCTCGCTGGGCAGCTCCGGAAGTCCGAGGCACAGCGTGGGGACAGGAAGTACCGCTGGGTGATGGTGACGTGGGCATGGACCGATATCTGCGTACACTGCAGGAAATCGGTTACACCGGTCCCCTGACTATCGAGCGTGAGATTCCCCAGGATCGCGATCGGCAGAAGGCCGACATCGGCCATGCGGTCTCGCTACTGCAGACTCTGCGAGCCGAAATCTGCGGCTGAACAGTCCGTGACTGACCCTGCGATGACGATGCCTCGCACCGACACACTGCTGACGGATATCGCCTGCACTCGCTGTGGCTGCGTCTGTGACGACCTGCAGGTGGAAATCCGTGATGGCGCGATTCACCGCATCCAGCCTGACTGTGCCCTGGCCGAAGAATGGTTTCGCCAGGCAGGACAACCTGCCGCAGCAGCGCCGGCGGAAATCGATGGTCAGCCGGTTGCTCTGACCGATGCCATCCAGCGTTCTGCAGAGTTGCTGCGGTCCGCGAAGTTGCCGTTGTTCTTCGGCCTATCGCGATCCAGCACAGACGGTCAGCGGGCGGTCTGCGAGCTGGCCGATCAGCTTGGAGGCATCATCGACACGACTGCCTCGCTGGGGCATGGCCCGTCGATCGTTGCATTTCAGTCCGCAGGAGAATCCACATCAACTCTGGGCGAAGTGCGGCATCGCTCGGACCTGATCATTTACTGGGGCTGTGACCCGCTCCGAACTCATCCACGTCACATGCAGCGACTGGTCGATGCAGCGGGCCTTGCAGTTCCTGACGGTCGAGCCGGGCGTCATGTGGTTGTAGTGGACAGTCAGCGCACAGCGACGGCAGACCGAGCCGACCAGTTTCTGCAGGCAGAAGCCGGCAGTGATCTCGAAATCTTCAGTGCTCTGCGGTTGCTGCTGACCGGACGCCAGCTCCGCTCCAGTCACGTGGGTGGCCTGCCACAGGATGTCCTGAAGCAGCTGGCGGAACGCATGAAGGCTGCTCGCTACGGCGCCGTCTTCTTCGGCGTCAGCATCGCACAGGGACGTTGTGGACACGCCACAGTGGAAGCACTGCTGCGGCTGGTCACCGATCTGAATCAATGGACTCGTTTTGTAGTTCGCCGGATGCGAGTTCCGGGTGACGTCACGGGTGCGGACAGTGTGTTATGCTGGCAGACCGGTTTTCCGTTCAGTGTCAGCCTGACGCGGGGTTTTCCGCGGTACGGTCCGGGGGAGTATTCTGCTGAGAACCTGCTGGCGGCGGGGGAACCCGACTGCGTTGTGCTGGTGGGTGGTGAGCGCGTGCCCCGATTCTCTGCTGCTGCTCGACGGCATCTGGACCAGGTCCCTGTGATTCTGCTGGATCCGGCATTTGCGGAGGTGCATGTACGTCCGGCCGTGCGATTTCGGACCGCCGTGTATGGAATCCATCGCCGTGGAACGGCCTATCGCATGGATGAGGTGCCGATCCCGTTGCGACAGCTGCTGCCCAGCGATCTGCCCTCCGACGACGAAATTCTGCGGGCTGTGCGCACCCATCTTGACCGGTTGTGATTCCCGCTGATCTGCCAGCACAAGACCTGGAAACGTCCACCTTTCCCCGAGTTTTGTGGATTCCTGACCCTTGGCGCTGTTAAGATGCAGCCACCTGCCCGTTACTTTCCCGCCTCGTCAGTCCGCTGACTTCAACTTCCCTGTTCGGATGTCTCAGGATGAAGCCGTCGTTTGCGTGTTCAGCGTGTGGCTTTCGATTTCGCGCGGACGGCAGATACATTGGCCGTCGCGTGCGATGCCCGAATTCAGCCTGTGGTCAGGCAGTTCTGCTGCAACCACTCAGCGAACCGGCCGTGCAGCCTGCAGCATCGCATTCTGATCTCGGCACTGCAGTCGAGGTGACTCCTGTTGCCCGCAGCGTTCCCAGTCGCTGGCCAATGGCTCTGCTTGGCATCGCTGCGATGGGAGGCATATCGCTTCTGGTGCTGCAGGCTGCACAGTTCTGGCTGACACCGGCAGAGCTGCAGGCTGCCTCCAGCCAGCCTGCAGTATCCGTTCCGGCTGAACCTCAATTGACGGCCGAACAGATCGCCGCTCAACAGCAGGCAGCAGCTCAGGCAGCCCTTGAGAAAGCTCGCCGAGACAAGCTGGACCAGCAGGTCATCCCTTATCTCAAACAGTACTGCATTGACTGTCATGGTGAAGAGAACCAGGAAGCCGGTATCGTGGTGCATGATCTGCGGGCACCTCAGGATTTCCTTGCAGACTTTCACCGCTGGGAGCGAGTCTATCGGATGATTAATGCGGGTGTGATGCCACCGGCCGATCACACATCGTTGCCAGCCCCCGAACAGCAGCAGGCCGTGGCAAAGATCCTGCACTCGGAACTCTATGAATTCGACTGTCGCATCGTTCGCAGTCCGGGGCGATCCACACTGCGTCGACTGAATCGTGCCGAGTACAACAATACGATCCGCGATCTGTTTGGCCTGCAGATCACTCCGGCAGACCGATTTCCTCAGGATGATGTGGGCGAGGGATTTGACAACATCGGAGACGTTCTCAGTGTGCCGCCACTCCTGATGGAAAAATATCTGGACGCTGCTGAGGAGGTCGCCGCTGCTGTCATCGATCTGCGGGATTTTTCGAAGGGTGTGACCCAGACCTTCACTGCAGATCTGCTCAATCATGGCGATAACAAGCCGGGTGTTGATGACAAGGGCTACGCGTGGCTTAACACCAACGGGCGTCTCAGCACGAAACTGACGGTGCCTGCTGACGGTCGTTATCGTATTCAGGTGGATCTGACAGCTACTCAGGCAGGCGACGAATTTGCCAAAGCGGCGATTGTTGTTGATGGTCAGGTGGCGAAGGAGGCCGAGGTTCCCGGGCTGCGTCGTGAACAGGAATTTGAGCAGACGGTCGAACTGAAGGCGGGTGAACATGAAATTGCGGGCGAGTTTCTGAATGACTTTTATGATCCGGCAGCGCCCGAGCGTCGTCGGGATCGTAACCTGGGCATCCGAAAGATAATTGTCACTGGTCCTGAAGGTGGCGGTGTCGAGCTCTGGCATGAAACTCACCGGAAGTTTGTGATCAGTCGTCCAGCTGAGGGCAAATCGGCGGCTCAGGCTGCCGACGAAGTTCTGCGTCCGTTCCTGAGACGTGCCTTTCGCCGTCCTGTGACGCCGGAAGAGCTGCAGCGTTATACGGGACTGGTTGAGCGAACGATGACCGAGCTCTCAGAAACCTATGACTATGGGTTGTATGTCGCACTGCAGGCCGTGCTGGTGTCGCCCGACTTTCTGTTTCGGGTGGAGGCAGACCCGCCGGCGGACGCAAAGGATCGGGCGCTGAGCCCCTTCGAAGTGGCCTCGCGACTGTCCTATTTCCTCTGGAGTTCAATGCCCGATGAGGAGTTGCTGCAGTTGGCTGAAGCCGGACGGATACTGGAACCGGAAGTTCTGCGACAGCAGGTGCGGCGAATGCTGCAGGATCCGAAGTCCGAAGCTCTGAGTCGCAACTTTGCGGCCCAGTGGCTGAACCTGCGAAATCTGGCAGACGTGCGACCGAACCCGGAAGTCTATCCGGACTTCGACAACGCACTCCGACAGTCCATGTCTCGTGAAACAGAACTGCTGTTCTCGACGATTACTCGAGAAGACCGTTCGATCGAAGAATTCCTGACAGCCGATTACTCGTTTGTGAATGAACGGCTGGCGCGACATTATGGCATTGCAGGGGTCACGGGCGAAGAGTTTGTCCGAGTCTCCCTCGCTGGCACTCAGAGGGCCGGTGTTCTGACGCATGCCAGCATTCTGACTCTGACTTCAAATCCTGGTCGTACCAGTCCGGTGAAGCGGGGAAAGTGGATTCTGGAGAACATTCTTGCTGAAGTGCCTCCCCCGGCTCCGGCTGGTGTGCCACCTCTGGAAGAGGCCGGCAAGGATGTCTCCGGGCTGAGTCTGCGTGAGCGGATGGAACTGCATCGGAAAGATCCCGCCTGCGCGGTTTGTCATCGGATTCTGGATCCGCTGGGGATGGGTTTTGAGAACTTTGACGGCACGGGCCGGTGGCGTGATCAGGACGCGGGAAAAGCGGTGGACGCATCGGGCGAGCTGTTCGGGGGGGACCGATTTTCGGGCCCCAGCGAGCTGCTGGGCATCCTGAAGGCTCGAAAAGAACGGTTTTTTCGGGCTTTTTCGGAAAAAATGCTGATTTATTCGCTCGGCCGTGGCCTTGAGTACTATGACAGGTGTGCTGTCGAGGATGCTCTGATACAGCTGAAAAACAACGGATATCGCTTTTCTGCTCTGGTGGAAGCGATCGTGACATCCGATGCATTTCTCAGGCGGGCTGGTCGTCGGGATTTGGTTCCGGAGGCCGGATCCGGAGGCTGAGGGCTGGTCTTGGGTCAACTGATACCTTATGCTGGGGTTCTAAACAGGTCGCCTGCAATCGAACAGAACGGTCCCGGCGGTTGTCGTCGGTGTGTTTGGTGATTCGCAACGTGTCTCATCGGGAATGGTCAGATGATTCGCAAAACGACAAATCGGCGGACGGTGCTGCAGGCGGCTGGCCTCAGTTTGACATTACCTTTCCTTGAGTCGCTGCAGCCGCGGGTGCAGGCGGCAAATCGCCAGGAAACTCGTCCTCTGCGAATGGCCTGTCTGTTCTTCGCCAACGGGGCGATCATGGACAAGTGGCGACCGACGGGTGAAGGGGCCGAGTTTCAGTTTGGTCCCACACTTGAGCCTCTGGCGGGCGTCCGCGACCATCTGCTGGTTCTCGAAGGACTGACTCAGCATCATGCTCGCGCCAACGGCGATGGTCCCGGCGATCACGCGCGGAACGCGGGTGCCTTCCTCACCGGAGCTCAGCCAAAGAAAACTTCTGGTGCGGACATTCGCGTTGGTCAATCCATTGACCAGGCGATTGCCGAACGAATTGGACATCAGACAAGACTGCCTTCGATTGAATTGGGGATCGATCGTGGTCGGAACGCCGGCAGCTGTGACTCCGGATACGCCTGTAGTTATTCATCAAACATTTCGTGGAAGACCCCCACGACTCCGTGCCTGAAGGAATCCAATCCGCGAGCGGCGTTCGAGCGTCTCTTCGGGACGCCGCAGCAGGCGGCCGATATGCAGCGACGGATTCGCAATCGTCGCAGCATTCTGGACTTTGTCGGGGCCGATTCGCAGCGACTTCAGCCAGCGCTCAGTGGGGCCGATCGCCAGAAACTGGATGAGTACTTCACTAGTGTGCGGGACGTTGAGCGGCGTGTCGAACGGGCTGCCGAGCAACCTCAGCAGATCCCCGAACTGGAACTTCCGGAAGGGATCCCAACCGAGCTCACGGAACACATCAACCTGATGTTTGACATCCTTGTGCTGGCGTTCCAGACCGATTCAACTCGCGTTGCCACCATGATGCTGGCCGACGCGGGCAGCAATCGAACGTATCCTGAAGTGGACGTGCGGGACGGGCACCATGAACTGTCGCATCATCAGAATGATGCGGCAAAGATGGAAAAGATTGCCAGAATCGACAAGTATCTTGTGGAGCGATTTGCCACTTTCCTCGGACGACTCAAATCCATTGATGAAGGTGGCAGCAGTCTGCTGGACAACAGCATGATTCTGTACGGCAGTGCGATTTCGGACGGCAACCGTCACAACCATGACGACCTGCCGATTCTGCTGGCTGGTGGCGGTGGTGGTACGCTGAAATCCGGGCGTTACCTGAAGTACGAGAAAGACACACCGTTGAACAACCTGTTCCTCTCGATGGCTCACCGCATGGGGGCCCCTCTGGATTCCCTGGGAGACAGTCGCGGACTTCTGACGGGACTTGACTGATCCAGTCCCTGGTTTTTATCCGTGAAATGCCCGGGATAACAGGACATGGGGGTAATTCAGTTTCATGTGCAGCGACCTGACCTGCTTGCCAGAGCAGGTGGCTGTTCCATGATGGACTTCCTGATGTACGACGGACGGATTTCTCCGGCCGAAGTGACACTTCAGGGAGACCGGCTGATCTGCCGTCGTTCGGTTTCGGAAAGTGGTCAGTTTCGTCTCTCATGGCCGCGATTCAACGGCTCCAGTCAGGTCGTCCACAGCACCAGCCTGCGTGAGCAACCGGATCCGTATGAGCTCGAACTGGAGCTGGCGCGAGGGCAGCTATCGCGTCTGCGAAATCAGTTTTCGATCTGGCATGGATCCGGCCTCCAGAGTTCCGCAAAGCTTGATGAACTGATTCGTGAGTCTCATCGGTCCTTTCGAGCCGCGGCCTTACGCGCCGAAGTCCCGGAAACATCCGCGGCCGCTGCCGTGTTGTCGATGGAGCTTTCAGCTCAGGCCGCTGACATGCTCTGCGAACACTATGTCGCTCAGAGAATTGAGTTCCGTCGCCAGCGTGCCACTCGCATTCCTGTTCTGCTGGGCTGTCATCTGAATCAGATTCCGCAGCAGGAATCCGAGTTTCTGAGAACATTCAACGCGATTCAGGTAGCTGTCGACTGGAATG
Organism: uncultured Planctomycetaceae bacterium; assembly: GCA_963977705.1. Lineage (GTDB taxonomy): Bacteria > Planctomycetota > Planctomycetia > Planctomycetales > Planctomycetaceae > SXXK01. The sequence continues at coordinate 15,573 of CAXBSH010000051.1, read as the reverse complement.
CGATTGAGTCCGAAGAGGGACAGCATGCGTGGGAACGTATCGATGCTCTTGTGGACTGGGCTCAGGAACGACGGCTGTTCATGACCGGTGGACCGCTGCTCGACCTGACTCGCAACGGTCTCCCTGCGTGGATGCAGCGATGGAGTCGCACCCGGCAGAACCTGCAGAGCTTTGCCGCTGATTTCGTGGAAACCGTACTCGGCAGATATCTCGGAAGAATTCGGCACTGGGAGGTGATCACCGGCGCAAATCGCGGTGGGGCATTCGGTATGTCCGAAGAAGAGCGAATCAGTTTCACGTCCGCCGTCCTGTCAGCAGTTCGCGGACTGGATGATACGGTTCAGGTCAGCCTGAGGGTTGTGCAACCATGGGGCGAATATCTCGGCGAAGTCCCCTGTAATCTTTCGCCCATCCAGTTTTTTGACACGCTCAGACGCTGCGGAATCCGAATTGGTGAAGTGAATCTCGACCTGCGTCTGTCACAGTCAGGCCCGCAGTTTCTCCGCAGAGACTCGCTCAGCCTGTCGCAACTGATCGATCACTGGTCGCTGTTTCAGATTCCGCTGAACATCATGATTACGGTTCCTCCACTGCTTCAGCACGAGGATGCCCAGGCACGCAATGACTGGCTGCGCAGTGTCATGCTGATGTGCCTGTCGAAGGAGCGTGTCACGGGCATCTGGCTGTCTGATTGGCAGTCAGAGGTTCCGGGTGCGGGACTTCTGGATTCTGACGGACAACCGGACAGCAGTCTGCAGCTGTTGCAGAGGCTGAACCGGGAATTCCTCTGGTAAACCTGCGTATGGGATGGTGGTGTCAGGTGTGGCTTGTGATGGCGTCTTTCCGTCAGGCAGCAATTCGGCTGCTGTGTGGCCTGTTGTGGCTGCTGGCCGCTTCCGCTCCCATGGTATCAGCATCTGAAACATTGCCAGCCGTGAATCGAAGTCAGCATCCGATTTCGATCACCGAAGCCAGCATGTTTGTCACGCGCACCACCGCACGAACTCGGCTGCAGATGTTTGCTGAGGACCTCGTTCTGTTTCAGGGGCTGGAGCCTGACGCGGCAGACCGCATCTCAGCAGCTGACCTGCGCCGCGGCCTTGAGGACCACAAAGCGTTTCTGCTCGAAAAGTTTGTTGTGCGGGATGCCAATGGTGAGCGACTGACTGGCCGTATCACCGACCTGAAGCCGTTTGAAATTCCCGCCGACGGAATTCCGTCAACGGAAATGATGAAACACTCGGCAGTTTACGAGATTGAACATGCCCTCAATGCGCCACCTGAATTCCTCACGATTCAGCAGGACATTGCGGACGAAAACTTTATTATTCCCAGCGAGATGAGTCTGCATGTGCATCAGAGTGGCACCGCACTCAACTATGCAGAGCGTCTGCTGCCCGGTGCCTCCACGACTGTCCGCTTCGACTGGGATGCTCCGTTGTCCGAGGATGCGTCAGACAGCGAATGGGAACTGTGGTTTGAAAAACAGCGTGAGAAGACGCTGGGAATCACCAGCTACAGCAGCGTCTACTCGTTCGTCTATCTCGAACCTGCCGAGGTACGGCATGAGCTGCTGATTCCTCTGGCAACTCTGGGCACGATTATTCAGCTCAGACATCAGGACCCGTCATTTGTGGATGTGCCCGAGCAGGAACAGATCCGGTCAGACATTCAGAAGTGGCTGGAAAATCAGAATCCCGTGCTGATCAATGGTCAGTCGGTCAGCCCGCTGTTTTCTCGCATTGATTTTTACTCACTCGATCTTTCTGACTTCGCTGCTCAGGCTGAACCGCGGCGAGTCAGTATGGCCAGTGGGCGAGTGGGCATCATTCTGACCTATCGACCGGTGGACGGTGTTGTCCGCGACGCCGCCCTGACGTGGAACCAGTACTACTCGTCAATGACCAAAATTCCGGCTGTCGTCATTGCCGGTCCGGACAAAGTCGAGCGATTCGAATTCTCACGTTTCAATAAGCCCGAAGAAAATACTTTGAAATGGGCCTGCCCATCAGACCAGCTGCCGCAGACAGTTGCTCCTGCCCCCGTTCAATTGCCTGCACCGGACCGCATTCGAATTCCTGTTGCAGGCCTGTTGCTGCTGTTGTGCGCAACCGGAACACTGTGGCTTGTGCCTCGACGAACTGCTCAGAGCCCTTTACGGTGGGGCATTTCCGGTATCACTGCAGCAGCCGGACTGGCTCTGCTGTTTCTGCCACTGGGTGCCCTGGAAATCGATCACCCGTGGAGGCGACCGGAAGTCTCTGCTGCAGCTGCCAGTGAGGTTGTGCAGTCACTGCATCGAGGTATGTACCGGTCGCTGGATTTTGGAACCGAAGACCGCATTTTTGATGTGCTTTCGACGACCGTCGACGGACCATTACTTGAACAGTTGTACCTGCAACTGATGGACAGCGTGCGTGTGCGAGAGCAGGGCGGAGCGGCCGCACGTATCCGCAGTGTCGATTACGAACTGGCTGAACTGCTGCCACGTGGAACCGGTTCCGACACCCCTCAGTATCCGGGCTTTTCCTGCCAGGTCCGCTGGGTGGTTGCCGGAACTGTCGAGCACTGGGGTCATGTGCACGAGCGTCAGAATCTGTTCGACGGACGACTGACTGTGGAGCCTCGCGACGGCGAATGGAAAATTACTCGCATGGATATCCTGGGGCAGGAACAGAAATCCGCCCGCACAACGCTGCGAAAATTCTGAGCATTACCAGCCACGGCCACAGCTCAGACCACCAGCGACGGATCGTCGGACTGATCATCATCGCCCGATTCCTGGTCGCTGGCAATGACGAATTCTTCACCGTTGACCAGCACTGAATCCCCGGCACGCAGTTTTCGCCCGCGGCGAGTTTCCACGGCACCATTGACCTGCACGGCACCCGACTGAATCAGTCGCTTGGCTTCTCCGCCCGAACTGACCACCTCGGCCAGCTTCAGGAATTGATCCAGTTCGATGTAGTCGGCGGAATGACGACCTTCAGTTTCAGAATTCATGAGTTTCCCGACGGCAGCTGAACAAGGAAATTACCACTGAGCATTAGGACCTTTGGGCACTGGAATCTCGGCGTCAGTCAGAATACCAGTGCGATTTCCATCCACCGGCCCCTCACTGCGAATCTGCTCCAGCAGCCGGGACATTTCCGCCGGGGTCGACGCCGACTGAAATTCGCCTCGCAGTTTCTTACGAACTCGCATGCCCTTGAGATACCAGTGGGCCATTTTGCGAAACAGCACGATCGCTCGTTCTGCTGAGTGACGTTCGGCAAGAAACTGATACTGACACAGCATCAGTTCCAGACGCTCATCAAACGTTCCGGCTGGGGCATAATAACCCGTTTGTTCCCACTGCACCAGCTGCCGAAAAATCCACGGGTTGGCCAGTGCAGCGCGGCCGATTGAGACAGCATGGCAGCCGGTTTCACGCAGCATCCGCGCTGCATCAGCAACGTTTCGCACATCCCCATTGCCGACAATCGGAATATTGTGCACTGCTTCCACAACCGCACGGATACCGGGCAACGAGACTGTGCCGCTGAAACCCTGCTCGCGGGTACGTCCGTGAATGGCGACCGCCGCGACTCCAGCCTGCTCAAACTCCCTCGCAAAGAACGGGGCTGTCAGATTCTGAGCATCCCAGCCCAGACGCATCTTGACCGTAACCGGCACCCGCACAGCCTCGACAACGTGACGCACAAGACTGACAGTGCTGGTCGTGCTGCACATCATCCCCGCACCTGCGCCAGCACCGGCAATTCGATTGACCGGGCACCCCATATTGATGTCGATCGAATCCACACCCAGCTCCACCAGCAGCTGGGCAGCATCGGCCATCACAGAGGACTCTGAACCAAAAATCTGTACGGCAAACGGACGGTCTTCCGGATGCGATTCCACCATCTGCATCGTACGTTCATTGCGGGTCACCAAAGCCCGAGCATTCACAAGATCGGTCGTGGCCAGACCAACCGAGCCAATCCTGCGAACGATGCGCCGAAAGGGCAGGGTGGTAAAGCCAGCCAGCGGGGACAACAGATAACGGGACTGCAGAGCCAGAGTACCGTAGCTGACCGGCCCACGAAATTCCGGTCGCGGAACAGCGGTGCTGCCCGCATGCGGATTTTCAGCAGAAGATTGAAAGACGTCTGAAACGGCGCTGTAAATGGAGACTTTTCCTGAGAAATCCTAGGGATTCTGTGTGACCCCAACCGGCTGCAGGCTGTCAGCAGCCTGACACGTCACTATGTCCGTGGCCGCCATTCTGTTCGAAAAAGCGTGGAGATCCATCGTTTTTCTATGAAATCCGGGGATTTACCAACGGGTGATAAAGAACGTTTCGGCGAGAACCCGGATTACCTGTGACGAATTTTCATCAGATACATTGGCTTTTCTCGCCACAGACCAATTATGCTGCAGCAGTCCCATGCTCACAGTTGGTGGTTGTTGTCGTAGTGCACTCAGTGCACAGTCAATGCATCAGTCGAGGGGGCGACAGGCCCCTGCGTACAGGCAGGAGACCATAATGGCGATGACTGTTCTCCAGCGACCAACGCTGGTTCTGAACCGAAACTGGCAGCCGGTGGCTGTGTCCACCGTCGCTCGTTCCCTGATCAAGGTCTGGAACGAGTCCGCCAGAATTGTTGACCCGGCCAGCTACCAGCAATACACCTGGGAAGACTGGTCCCAGCTGCGTCCGGAAGACGGCGATCCGGTCATTCGAACTCAGTGGATGACACTGCGGGTTCCCGAAGTCATCACGCTGACACGATATGATCGCCTGCCAATCAAAATCGTCGCCTTCAGTCGCCGCAACGTATTCAAACGAGACGGCTACACCTGCCAGTACTGCGGCTGTCGCCCGGGCAGTGAAGAACTGACGATTGACCACATCGTCCCCAGATCTCACGGCGGTGTTTCCAGCTGGACAAACTGCGTGCTGGCCTGCATCGACTGCAATACTCGCAAGGCAAATCGAACGCCCGAGCAGGCCAGTATGCCTCTGCGACAGAAGCCGATTCGCCCCATGTGGAATCCGCTCTATGCACCTCACGGAGTCCGCATTGAAAGCTGGTCAAGATTTGTCAGCGAAGCCTACTGGAATGTGGAACTGGACGAGGACTGACGGCTGAGTGTCGATTGCACCGGTTATGCCATGATTCAAGCCCGGCGGAAGTCTCCGCCGGGCTGTTTTTCATTCCCTGCTGCAACAGCTTTCCCGGGGAACCGGCTTTGTTCGATCGGCAGTGTGGAAATGCCCCTGATTCCCAGTAGAATCCAGTCGCATTCGCTCTGACGCACCCGATTCCCTGGCCCCTGCACAGATCTCCCATTCATGACGATCACGCGCCCTGATATTCACCAGCTGCTGACCGAACGGATTCTGGTAATTGACGGCTCGATGGGTGCACTCATCATGTCGTCCAATCCGGACGAAGCCTTTTATCGTGGTCAGCGTTTCAAGGATCATCCGATCGACGTAAAGAACGCGACGGACCTGCTGGTACTGACCCAGCCGCAGTTGATCTCCAGCATTCATCAGCAGTATCTGGATGCGGGTGCGGACATCATTGAGACCGACACCTTCAATGCCAACATTGTTTCGCTTGAAGAATTCCAACTGGCCCACCTGACCCGCGAAATCAACTGCGTCGGCGCGCAGCTGGCCCGGGCTGCGGCCGATCACGCAACACTCCAGAACCCGGCAAAGCCTCGCTACGTTGCTGGCAGTATCGGCCCGACCAAGGTCCAGCTCTCCATGAATGCTGACCGTCCGGGAACTCGCCCCGTCACCTTCGATCATCTGGCCCATTCCTACGCCGAACAGATTCGCGGGCTGATGGATGGCGGTTGCGATCTGCTGCTGCCTGAAACCAGCTTCGATACTCTGAACATGAAGGCCTGTCTGTTTGCCATCGAACAGGTCTTTGAAGAGCGTGGACAGCGTCTGCCGGTAATGATCTCGGGCACAGTCTTCACAGGCGGCGTCACTCTGCTCGGTCAGTCCGTCGAGGCCTTCTTTACGTCAATCGAACACTTCCCCGCGCTCAGCGTCGGCTTCAACTGCGCTTTGGGCCCGAAGCAGATGAAGCCGTATCTTGAAATCCTGTCCGCAATGGCGCCCACCTTCATCAGTTGCTACCCGAATGCCGGAATGCCGGACGGGATGGGTGGTTTCGACAGTTCAGCCGAAGAGTTTGCCGACATTCTGCGGCAGTGTGCTCAGGCCGGTCTGCTCAATATCGTCGGCGGCTGCTGCGGTACAACTCCCGAGTTTATTCGTCGCGTGTCGGCGGCCGTTGAAGGACTGCCTCCCAGACGTATACCAGCCCACCGCGGCATCTCCACATATTCCGGCTTTGACTACGTCGCCCTCACGCCGGATTCCCGCTTCATGAACGTCGGTGAACGCACCAACGTTACCGGATCACGCCGATTTGCCCGGTTGATTCGCGAGGAAAAATATGACGAAGCGATCAGCATTGCTCGCGAGCAGGTCGAAGGTGGCGCCAATGTCATTGACGTGAACATGGACGAAGGTCTGCTCGACGGGCCTCGCTGCATGGAAAAATTCCTCTGGCTGCTGCATGACGAGAACATCAAGGTTCCCATCATGATTGACAGCTCAGACTGGAATGTCATCGAAGCCGGCCTGAAGTGCTGTCAGGGAAAATGCATCGTCAACAGTATCAGCCTGAAGGAAGGCGAAGAGAAATTCCTGCAGCAGGCACGACTGATCCGGCGCTTCGGCGCTGCGGTGATCGTCATGGCCTTCGATGAAACGGGGCAGGCCACAACATGCGATGACAAAGTACGAATCTGTCGACGTGCGTGGCACCTGCTGACGGAAAAAGCCGGCTTCCCGTCCACAGACATCATCTTTGATGCCAACATTCTGACGGTTGGCACAGGCATGGAAGAACATGCCAACTACGCCGTCGAATTCATCGAAGCAGTGCGACGCATCAAAATCGAATGTCCCGGTGCAAAAACCTCGGGTGGCGTCAGCAATGTCTCCTTTTCATTCCGCGGAAATGAAGTCGTCCGGGAAGCGATGAACGCCGCCTTTCTGTATCACGCGATACAGGCGGGGCTCGACATGGGCATCGTCAATCCTCAACAACTGGAAGTCTACGAGGAAATTGACCGGGAACTGCTGCAGTACATCGAGGACGTACTGTTGAACCGTCGGCCGGATGCCACCGAACGACTGATCGAGTTCGCTGAAAAGGTCAAGGGGCGCAGTGACGGTGGCCGACGCCGGGCAGATGAATGGCGCAGTGGCACCGTCGAAGAACGACTCAAGCATGCTCTGCTGCGAGGACTCACAGACTTCATCGATGAAGACACTGAAGAAGCGCGACAGAAATATGGCCGACCACTGGATATCATTCAGGGTCCGCTGATGGACGGCATGAATGTCATCGGGGAACTGTTCGGCGCCGGCAAAATGTTCCTGCCCCAGGTCGTGAAGTCTGCTCGAGTCATGAAGAAATCAGTGGCCTGGCTGGAACCCTTCATGGAGGCTGAGAAGGCTGCCAAAGTCCTCGGACAGCAGGCACGATTCAGCCCCACCGGGTTGTTCGACGGCACTCGCGACGAAGCCATAACAATGGCCGCCTCTGCCCAGAATGCTCCCGGAGCACAGGCTACTGACAGTGCTCGCGGAACCTTCCTGATTGCCACGGTCAAGGGTGATGTGCATGACATCGGCAAGAATATTGTCGCAGTGGTGCTCCGCTGTAATAACTTCCGAGTCATCGATCTTGGGGTCATGGTCCCCTGCGAAAGGATTCTGGAAGAAGCCCTTCGTCATCGGGCCGACATCATTGGACTGAGTGGCCTGATCACTCCATCGCTGGAAGAAATGATTACAGTCGCACGAACCATGGAAGAACAGGGATTCCGGATTCCACTGCTGATTGGCGGAGCCACCACCAGTGCCCGGCACACAGCCGTCAAAATTGCTCCCGTTTATAACCAGCCGGTCGTGCATGTCGGTGATGCATCACTGTCAGTTGCAGTGGTCGAATCGCTCCTGGATCAGGATCGGCGAGCAGATTTTGTGCAGAAAAATCTGCTCGAGCAACAGCGGTCTCGGGCATCGTTTGAGCAGCGACAGCAGCAGACGCTCGTGCCCCTCGCCACAGCCCGCGAACGACGATTTCAGACAGACTGGGCAGCCTGCCAGCCGCCTCGCCCTCAAATCTGTGGGCTGCAGGTGATCGACAGCCTGCCTCTGGCCGAACTGGTGCCGTGGATCGACTGGTCTCCGTTCTTCATGTCGTGGCAGCTGATCGGCAAGTACCCGAAGATCCTGCAGGATCCGATCGTTGGGGAAGAGGCACGGCGGCTGTTCGCAGACGCTCAGCAGGAACTTCAACAGCTGGTTGCTGATCAGCAACTCACAGCCAGGGCCGTGTATGGCTTCTGGCCGGCCAATTCTGACGGGGACGATATCGTTCTCTGGAATAACGAGCAGCGTGATCAGGAACTGCTCCGATTCCCCATGCTTCGACAGCAGTGGGAACGTGTCGGACAACGCGACTTTCGCTGTCTGGCCGACTATGTTGCGCCTGTCGGTACCCCGGATTACATCGGCGCGTTTGCTCTGACAGCCGGGCATGGCTGCGATGAACTGGCCAAACGAATTGAAGCTGAAGGCGATGACTATCGAGCAATTATGATCAAGGCACTGGCTGATCGTCTCGCCGAGGCATTTGCTGAGTATCTGCACGCTCGAGTGCGTGCTGAGTGGGAATACGGCACTGCCGAACAGTTCACAAACGAACAACTGATCAATGAAGAATACCGCGGAATTCGACCTGCATTCGGCTATCCGTCATGCCCCGATCATCTGCCCAAAGGAAGACTGTGGCAACTGCTGGACGTGGAACAGCAGATTGGCATGAGTCTGACATCCAGTTACGCGATGTGGCCGGGATCTTCCGTCAGTGGCCTGTATTTCAGTCATCCGGAAGCCCGCTATTTCAGTGTTGATCGAGTCACAAGCGAACAGGTCCAGGATTACGCGAATCGCATGGGGCTGACCGTCGCTGAAATGGAACGCTGGCTCGCTCCCAACCTGGGTTACACACCACAGCGCAACTCAGGTTGAAATGACGTCGAGGACAAAACTGCAGCCCGGGCACAAATGGTTGCAGTCAGTATGAGGTGCCGCCACAAGGAGCTTCCGTATGTTGCATCGGTCACTGCGGCGAAACACAGCCGCTGCGAATTCTCTGCTGTTGTGGTGTCTGCCGTTCTGGCTGTGCTCCGCGACTGCAGATGAACCGAAAGTCAACCCGGCAAAGAAGCCTGCTGCGGGAACCCCGGCAGTTCCCCAGCCAGCACCTGACGACCCCGCTGCGCCACAGCCCGTGCTGAAGCCCCTGAAGCCTCTACCCGAATTGCTGCAAAAGGAAGTGGCCGGCAGAACAGCACTGAATCCGGAAGGCACCGTCTTTCTGGATGCCAGCGGAAATCGTCTGCTGCTGCGGGCTGAAGTGGCCTGCCCGGACTGTATTCTGGAAATGGCACTGGTACCCGAAGGCAATCGTGAACACGAGACCATTCTGCGGATCCGCTCAAAGGCATTTGTGATCCATGCGGGGTTGCTGGCACTGGGACTGCAGCCCGGAAAACCGGCCTCATTTTCGCCCGAATTCAAGGCACCATCCGGTCCTGTGATTGAAGTCACTGCCGTGTGGCTGAATGAACGCGGTGAACGTCAGCAGAGACCTCTGCAGGAATGGATTCGGAATAACACGCATCGCTATCACGCCGCTGCCATGCAGGGCCCCCCACCAAACCTCGAACTGCCTTACAAAGCGCTGCGGTGGGATAAATTCAACAAGGAGATTCTCTGGTATGGCCCAATGTCGGACGAAGATCGTGATGACCTGCTCAGCAAATGGGAACACGAACCTTATCGAGCGGCAATTCGCAGATTTCACGAAGCCGGGCAATCACGGCCAATGCAGGCGGAATTCGTGTTTGCCGGCAGTTCCATGTTCCGCGATGAAGAAACAGGGCGCGAGTACTATCAGGCCGAGGGCGGTCACCTGATCTGCACCTCAAATTTCCCCGATGCCCTGCTTGATATTCGCGAGCAGAGCTCTGCGTCTGATGGAGCCCAGAGCTATGAAGGCTGGACGGAACGCATCCCCCCGGAAGGCACGCCTGTGCTGCTGATCCTGCAGTCTGCAAGGCGCGAACAGCCGACCCCTGCAAAATGAAGCTCTGCGTAAAATGCAGTGCGCGATGTTGCTGTGCCGTCTGAGTGTCGGTGATTCTTCACCACCGAAGGACACGGTCGTCAGTGGTCAGTGCACGCAAAGTTCCCTTGGGAGGGCGAGGCTCCCGCCGAGCCGAAGTCAACTGTCAGTGTTCAATTGTCGTTGTTCGCCCTCAACCGTAGTCCGGGGCATTCCTGCCCGGCCGCCTTTTACCCACACAAACCTGCGACGCGCACACGTCTGCCCGTCGCTCAGTCATTCCGTGGACGGATAACCACTCAGCAATGGGAACCATCGCCATTGTCACCGAGCCGTTTCTCGGTGGTCGTAGCATGGGCTTCAGCCCGTGCCGTCCACCACGTTCAAGCCCCGCCCACAGGCGAACCGGTTAGCCTAAGCTGCCGGATGTTGTCGTTTGCGTCTGAGCGGTCGTGTTTTCCTGACACCGAAGAAGGATCCCGCGCTCTTTTCGCCAACCCCATCAAACTGAAACCGGAAGCTGCGCACAGGATTTTTCATTGATCCCATAAATGCCACTCGGACACCGGAAATCGGAATTCCCGGTGTCCGTCGGCTGTTCACTCAATCCCGTCTCAACCGCGGTTTCCACGCGGCGTCCGTGTCTGTCTCAGACGCGGCCCCGGAACTGGCGGAGGAGCGGTGGAAGGCAGGTTGCTCCCCGACTGAGGCTCTGCCTGCGGCAGAGGCGGCAGCTCCGGTCGCTCCGGCATCGGCTCCGCAGTCGCTTCGTCGGCCGCAGGAACCGGTGCTGGCTCAACAGGAGCGGGTGGCTCGGGAGCTGGCTCAGGCTGTGGCTCAGGAGCCGGCTCGGTACCCGAGTCAGGTGTCGCTGTTGGCTCAGGCTCTGATTCCGGCGCTGGATTGCCGTCTGGATTTGCCTTCTGCTCACGGATGCGGAACCAGAGCGGTGGTTCAACAATCTGCCCGTTACTTCTGTTTCCGGGAAGGATTTCCGGCAGAGCACCTTCCGGTACTTCAGGGACATCGTTCGGCATCGGAACGCTGTCAGGAACAGCGGGTGGGGTATTGTTTGATGGCGTCTGGAATTGCTCCGGATGTGACAGATTCTCAGACGGTCGCCCGGGCAGATCATAGGACTCTGACGGAACCGATCCCTGAGGCATTTTTCGTGTCGAGCTGCATCGACAGTCTTTCCGCACAGGCTCCCATGTCTCCGTTCCACAGAACGGCCACGGACCATCGGGAACTTCGCAGCAGAAAATGGATGTCAGTGCATCACACAGTGGGCGCTCGCCTTCGCCATTCAGACGACTGCGGAGCCGATCACACAGCGGATGATCACCCTCGCCGTGCAGCCGATCCCGCAGGCGGTCACACAACGGATGGTCGCCTTCCCCCCGCAGCCGCTCTCGCAGGCGATCGCACAGCGGATGCCGACTATCATCACTGCAGGATTCACCGCGGAAGTTATCACGCAGTCGGTCAAGGAACGGTGTGGCATACGGCCCTGACTGACGACGCTCACGGAATCGCTCCCGCAGACGATTGCACAAAGGGCTGTCGCTGCTGTCCGTATCGCAGCCGTCATCCGTGCATTCGCTGTCTCGATCACGCAGCCGGGTCAGCAACCCGGTTTCCACGATGTAATCGTCCAGCTCTTCGTCCGTTGCTTCGTAAGGACGGTCCATCGTTTCCGTCACTCGTGAACGGCTGACGCTTTTACCACGGACTGCTGACCCACGATCCTCTGTTTCAGGTTCAGCAGATTCAGCACCACGCGCCGTCTTCCTGGGATTGTACTGCTGCGAGTGGGAAGGCGGAACATCCACCTGCTCCACAAGGTTGACGGATGCGCTGCGACTTGCAGCGCAGCCAGACAGCAGGCCAGCCACTGTGGCCGCCAGACACAGGCGTTTCAGTCGCATTAGACTTCCCTTCTGCGATGCATCGCATCCGCTGCGATGCAAACTCCGTTTCAATTCCCCGGATGACCTCCGACAACAGAATCACCTGCGATGCACCATCACACGCGTCGCAGCCACCGCTGCGAAATCTGCTGTACTGCTTCTGAAGATCGGCATGAAATGCAGAATGCCAGGGAATTTCTGCCGAAACACACTCGGGTTTACCCAGCCACCGTACAAAATGAGCAAATTGACAACAGAAACGGCGATGCCCCGCCTGACGGTCCTGACGCCTCTGTCGATCGCATCTGCTGTTCGGCTCAGGACGGTCAGAACAGCCCGCAGAAACGTTGACCCGCCCCTGCATCCGCTGCAGCCCATCGACACAGCAGAGACGGCACAGTTTTCCTGAATTGCCTCAGCAATTCCGACACTGCAGCAGGCCGGATCCATGCCTTCGTTTCCAGTGGAAACCCGCCTCAGACGCACCTGCAAAGGGTAAACTTACACTCAACAGGAACCAACACCGTCGGCCGGCTGAATCACATGCCTCATCTGCCAAAATCACCCGCAACAAACGCCACTCCGGTCGCAGCACCCGCTGCCGGCCCCCCCACCTGGCAACGCGCGCTGCGCAAACCCCGATTTCTGATCCTGCTCGCAGCTCCACTCGCCATCGCTGCAGCTGTGACCAGCTTTCGCCACATCAGCCCGATCCTTGTCAGTCGACCGGAATACCGGATTCACCCTGCCGAGGTAACACTGCCACCCGCTCCAGCGTGGATCCCACGAAATCTGGCTGAACAGGTCTTCAACAGTTCCGGACTGGGGACACACCTGTCGCTGCTGGACCCAACCGTCAGCGAACGAGTTGCCGCAGCTTTCCACTCACACCCATGGATTGAACGAGTCGTCAGCGTCCAGAAACGCTGGCCTTCCCGAATCGTTGTTGATGCCGTCTATCGCCAGCCTGTCGCTATGGTTCGCGGTATTGATGGCTTCTACCCGATCGATCACAGCGGAATTCTGCTGCCAGCCCGGGATTTCAGCGATACTGACGTTCAGCAGTTTCCCGTGATCGAACAGGTCACCAGCAATCCACTGGGCCGACTGGGAGAACCATGGGGTGACCCTGCGGTCGCGGCAGCTGCAAAGCTTGCCGAAGTGCTGCTGCAAAAAGCTGATGAACAACGCAACTGGTGGCAGCTCCTGAACCTTGCCGCCATCGTCGTGCCACGGAACGTCACCCTGCCGGACTCCGCAGAAGAGCTGCAGTTTGAACTCAGAACCAAAGGCGGCTCACGGATTCTTTGGGGACGAAGCCCCGAAGCACGTCATCCCGGCGAAATCGATCTGACACGCAAACTGCAGCGGCTGCGCGAACTGCACTCGCGATTCGGAAACCCCGATAACCAGCAGGACCAGTGGCAGATCGATATCCGCTCATGGCAGGGCGTTCGCCGCGACATCCTGTCCTCTGCCCCCGCCAAAGATTCCATCAAAAACTGAACATTGGCCATCCCTGCAAACAGCAGGGCAGTGACCTCCTCGCGTGGCCTGAATGATAAACACAGGCCGCCACCGGGTAAAAACACCACCATGCGTGGCCCACCGGCAGGTTAGCCCGACCTGGTGCAAACTGGCAACATCGCCAAAGCATCGATTTCTTCGCTGCCTCTTGTGTTTGCCTATCCACGTGCCAGGATCTCTTCGGCAAACACTATGACTCCTGCAACCCGCTGATACTGCCCTGCGCATGGCCCGCTGAACCACGGCACACGCTATGGATTCCAATTCCACTAAACAGATTCCCTGCGATTTGACCTACGTGACACTTCGTGCGGCCTTCCTGCTGACTCTGGATGGCTTGCTCCGATACTCATTGGAACCCAGCAAATCCGAACGCGCCGGATCTGATCTACTGCACTTTTATCCACCCCTGTCTGGAATGGCACCCCAGATCCAGATGGAAACTGTGTTGCTGACTTGGAATCGCTGGAGTAACAGTGGCTCGCCGAATCTGACCCCATTGGAAGCCCGGATTCTGTATGCGGCCACGGAGCTGCTGGCCAGCCTTGCCACCGATCGACAGAATCCTCTGCTTCGAGTGGTCTTTGAGGGACCACGTGATGTGCATCATCTCAACGATCACTGGCTTCCTTCGCGAGTCCGCTGTCTGCAGCTTTCCCGTGAGAACGGGATTTCCCGGGGTATCCTGCAGGAATTGACCATCACATCTGCCCCTCAGGAACAGATACTCGCTACGGAATGTCCCGCATTCGAGGGGGAAGTCCTGGAGGCCCTGGGAAGATGGAGAGTTCAGCCTCAGATGCTGCAGTGGGCTGATGGACTCCTGACGGACGACGAAATGGAACTGGTTCGGGACTTTTTTGAGGAACATCCGTGTCTTTTCGGGTAAACGCAGTTCGCACATTTGTATATTACGGGGCCTGTGAGGTGGTCTGAGACCTCGGCAGCAGCTGGTTTGACCAGTTGTTCAGTGCCCCATCGGCCGACCATCCCAAGTCCCTACCGTCACCGGAACTTGAACATGGCAAAGAAGGCGATAAAGAAGGCTGCTAAGCCGCGCCGGTCAGTTTCCACTGCTGCCAAAGCGACACCACGACCGGCCAAAAAGGTCGTTCGACGTAAGCCGGCTCCTGTGGCAACAAAGAAACCCAAACCCGCTTCCCGTCCGTCGAAGACGGAAAAACCCGTGGCTAAGCCCACAAAAGTGGTTGCAAGACCCGAAAAAACTCCGGCAAAGCCCGAAAAAAAACCGGTCGCAGCTGAAAAGCCGGTCGTTCGTGTCGAACCCTCCCCCGCGCCTATCGCGATACCGGAAAAGGTCGTTCCTCCTGTACCCGTGGCTCAGCAAACCGATTTGGGTCAGGATTCGTCCCTGCTGAACGCCCCCCGCAAGGGCGTTCGTAAAGCGACGCTGACGACCGGACTTCGCGAAGCCAGTGACGCCAATAAGCTCGGACGATCACGGATCCCCGTTGATGCGCCACTGGATGTCGTGTTCCAAAGCGATCCGGAAGCACGGGATGCCTTCCATTTCCTCGGCATCCACTCCATCCGGGAACTGGAACAGTTTTCCGCAGACCAACTGGTGCTTCGGCTGACCAGCCCCGCGAAACTCACCGTTGGACGAATTCGCAAGAAACTGGCGATGAACAATCGCTGCCTTGCCGGCGATGAAGACTTTGCTCAGCAGTTCCACGAGGTCAAACCCAAAACCGAATAGACGGTCGTCAGAATCGATCGCCCTCGGCACACTCCATAGACAAAAGAAAAAGCTCGCCGGATCACTCCGACGAGCTTTCTTTTTTGACCCATAGTCCGGTAGTCAACCCGACTACTTTGACTCCATCGGGAAGTTCAGTTCATTCGAACCTTCCTTCACTTCGACCGAGAATCCCTCCTGCATGTACTTCGCCGGC
>CAXBSH010000050.1:0-22863 GCA_963977705.1 uncultured Planctomycetaceae bacterium | reverse complement strand
AGGCCCTGCAGTCTACCGCGAAAATGACGGTTTCGGGAGTCAGACGCAGGCGGCGAGCCCGAAAATTCAGTGTGAATCACCACAAACGCACAGTTTTCAGAATTCGTCTTTCCGTGTTCGGCAGATTCTGCTACTTAACCAACGGTACAGGATTCAAACCACATCAAATCCCTGCGGGGATGGTTCGCGCAGTCGGGGAAAGGATTCCCATGAACAACTCCATCTGGAAAATTCTGACAGCACTCGGAGTTGCCGGAATCGGCGTATTTTTCGTCATTCAGGTGCAGGGGCGTCTGGCTGCCCAGAAAAAGACGGACCCGGCAGCCGCCGTCGCCGCCGCAGAGAATTCGGCCGCCCAGGCCTCCGGTACCAGCGACGTCACGACCGCCGCTGCCGGCACAGGCAATGAAAATCCCTTCAGCCTTGACGAAACTGCCACTCCGCCAGCCGCAACCGCAGATAACAGCCAGTTCCAGTTCGAACTCAGCGAACCTGCCGCCGAACCGACTGCCGAACCCGCAGGTGAAATCCGCACCGCAAGTTTTGAGTCTCCAGCCACTCCCGCGGCTCCACAAACCGGTGCCGACTCCGCAGCCAAACCTGCAGATGAGCCATTCTTTGCCATCCCTGAAGACCCACCAGGCGGCAACACAATTCCAGCGACAGAAACCCCGGCAGCCACGGAATCACCAACTGCCGCAACCGACAACGTTTCCGCTCCCGCAGCCCCTGCTGCTCCTGCCACAACCGCAGAATTCCCGGCCATCACGTCGGACACCGCTTCACCACTCGCCCCAGCGGCCGCAGACGAATCCGGTGATGTCCCGACATTTGTCGTACCGGACGCCGTTCCAAACGTGCAGCCTGCTACCCAACCTGCCGCTGGAAACGCCGGCGAATTCAATCCGGCCGAACCCCAGCCATTTGAACGCGATACCGATACGCCACAGCCTGAAAACACCTCCACACCAGCAACCACACCCGCAACTAAACCCAACCCTTCACCAGCACCCGCCAGCACACCAGAACCATTCCCCATCGATGCTCCGGCCTTCGGCGACTCGGATGTCCCGACACCACTTGATCCCGCAGTACCCGACACCGGTAAGGTACTTCCAGGTCTTGACAGCCTGCCCGGTGATCGTGACGGACGCAGAATGCCGTCCGCCGGTCAGCAGGCTCAGCCCAACACGCCAGATTCCATTCGGCCGCACCTGAGTATTCAGAAGCAGGCTCCCAAAACCGCCACAGTCGGTGTCCCGCTGGATTATCGCATCATCCTGCAGAATCAGGGGGATATGACCGCCTATGATCTGACCATCGAAGATGAACTGGGTGGCACAGCGGAATTGATCAGTGCGAATCCACCGCCCACCACCTCCTCCGGTGGTGTGATGCGCTGGTCAGTCGGCGCACTGGCCGCCGGTGCCTCACGAGAAATCGTTGTTCGCGTCCGCCCGACCGGTGAAGGAACGATTGACGGTACAGCCACTGTCAGCTTCAGCGCTCAGGTGCGATCAGCCACCGTGATCCGCTCGCCAAAACTGCAGCTGGATGTGGCCGGTCCCAATGCTGTCCCGCTGGGCAGCGAAGTACCAGTCCAGTTCCGCATTACCAATCGTGGCAGTGGCGATGCCGCCAACGTTGTCCTCCGCAGCGTACTGCCGCCCGGACTGCGACATCCTGAAGGCGGAGATCTGGAATACACCATCGACGTTCTGCGAGCTGGTGAAACAAAGTCCGTGGACCTCACAGTCGTTGCCGCTGAACCCGGGGAACGAGTCCGCATTACCGCAGAAGTCGAAGCGGATGGAACGGCCCCCACGATTGCTCGCGCTGAAATCCGAATCATCGGTGCACAACTGGTCATCGAACGCACCGGCCCGGAAAAACGCTACGTCAGTCACCCGGCTCGGTTCCAGAATATCGTGAAGAATGAAACGCAGTTCGATGCTGCCGGCGCATACGTTGTCGAACAGGTCCCCGAAGGCATGCGTGTCGAATCGATTGGCGCCAATGGCAAATACGATTCGCTCACACGACAGGTACGCTGGGACCTGCCAGTGATTGGACCGGGACGACACGTGGTACTGGACCTCGCACTGGTTCCAGAGGCCTCAGGACAACTGGAATCCAAAGTTGTGGTGGTCGAGAACTCCGGCTTTCGCTCGGAAGCCAAGGATAACACCATTGTGGACGTCGAAGGCATCCACAACGTCACAGCCGATATCAGCCGACAGGATAAACCGGTCGCTGTCGGAGAACGTTTTGGCTTCACAGTGACGATCGATAATCGCGGTACTGCTGAAGCCCGCAATGTGCAGATTTCTCTGCAGGTACCGGCAGAAATCGAAGTACTGGCCGCCGGGACGAGGGAAATCCCCGGTAAACTGCTGCCGGGGAATGTCGTACGCTACGACAAAGTCGTATCAATTCGTCCGAATGAACAGATGAAGTTTCAGGTCACGCTGCGCGGTCGCCAGATCATCCGCAATGCTGTTGTCCAGGCGCAACTGAAGTACGATGAAATGGATCGGCCACTCATCGTTTCTGAATCTGTCACAGTCTACGACGATAAACTGTGATCCGACAGCCGCAGCAGTCTCAGCGAACTTCAACTTCGGCCGGAGCCAGGATTCGGGACGCCGAGACATCCCCTTGCCAGACCGGAAGTTCGCACTTCGTGGCCTGCCAGCCGGGATGCACCAGACTGCCGGATGCCGGTGGTGAACCGGCTGCCGGCCCGGTCAGGCGAACCTTCGGGCCCGGCGGGTTGCTGACGGACACCTGACTGCCCTCAGCCTGCTCCAGCACCGGACGAATCGCAAACTGCCGCTCAATAACGGCGGCACACTGCCGGTGAATATCCCGCACTGCAGCACCGACCTGTGAGTCAGAATACTGTTCAATCGGTTCCTGCAGAAAATCCAGCAGTCGCCCTTCGCGTTGCAGCGCAGCCAGCAGACTGAGGGCGTCGCTGCGTCCCGCCGCCACCGCCTTTGCGGGTGCGACCGGAGCAATCACGGGTGTCGGAGCAGCTGCAGTGGTGGCGACGGCAGGGGCCTGCACTACGGCCACAGCCGATTGCAGCTTCTGCTGCACATGTTGTGCGAAAGTGCCATCAGTCAGGATTCGCCACGCCAGCGAGATTCGTCCCATCGCTACATTCCGGAAAAGATTGGAGGCTACCGACTGGATTCGCCGGATTTCCCTCGGAATTGCAGAGTGTACCGCAGAGATCGCCCCCCTGCATCCACTCCGCACCATTGCCACTGTCAGGAACCGCGGTCGCCAACAGTCAAAAGTTGGTCGATTGTCCCGCGATCTCCGCGTCATAATACCGTAATACCGCTCAGGCTTCCCATAATTCACACGCTGAACGTTTTCCGGATCTTCCAACATGCCTGCTCAGTTAATCGATGTAAGCAGATCGCCGAACAATGTCGCCTTGAAACTCAGCGGCAGGTTCAGGCGCTGCACCAGCGGACCGGGATTACTCCGCATCTTGCCGCCATCCTTGCGGGTGACGACCCCGCCAGTCAGGTGTATGTGCGCAACAAGGAAAAGGCCTGTGCCAAAGCCGGCCTGCGCAGCACTCTGCATCGCCTGCCTGCGGATGTCACCCAGCAGCAGCTGCTGGCCCTGATCCATTCACTCAACAACAACCCTGACGTCCACGGAATTCTTGTCCAGCTGCCCCTGCCCAAACATCTGGATACCGTCGCCATTCTTGATGCTGTGACTCCACTGAAAGATGTTGATGCCTTTCACCCGGAAAATGTCGGATTGATGCTGCAGGGACGACCGCGATTCCTGCCATGCACTCCGGCTGGAGTCATGCGGCTGCTGTCGGTCAGCCGCATTCCCACGGCCGGGCGACACGCCGTTGTGATTGGTCGCAGCGACATCGTCGGCAAACCCATGGCAGCACTGCTGCTGCAGAAAGGAGCTGACGCAACAGTCACCGTCTGTCACAGCCGAACTCCGGATATCGCCACTCTTTGTCGCACTGCCGACATTGTTGTGGCAGCCGTGGGTATCCCGCACTTTGTTCGCGGAGACTGGCTGCGACCCGCAGCCATCGTAATCGATGTCGGCATTAATCGACTGGCTGACAAACTGGTCGGCGATGTCGACTTTGACGCGGCAGTCGGCCATGTCGCAGCCATTACACCGGTCCCCGGCGGTGTCGGACCAATGACCATCGCCATGCTTCTCGAAAACACCCTGAATGCAGCGCGGCTGCAGTTGAACCATGAAGATTCAGCAGTTTCTTGAACACTACGGCGTCCGCATCAATCCGTTCAGTCAGGAAGATGCACAGTCTGATCACATCTTTCAGCGACACTGCGCTCAGGCTCTGTACCACCCGGCCTGGGACAAAGTTCTCGGGGACTGTCGCAATCCCAGCACAGCCATTGTCTTCGGAGAAAAAGGTTCGGGTAAGACAGCCATTCGTCTGCAGCTGGTTAAAGCGATCGCCGAGCACAATCAGCAATGCAGTGACGAACGAGTGTTTGTCATCAGCTACGACGACCTGAATCCGTTTCTGGATGCATTTCAGGATCGCCTGCGGGGACGACGACGAAATCCGGACAACGCCCTGAAGGAATGGCGACTGTGGGACCACATGGATGCGCTGCTGACTCTCAGTACCCGTCGCATCTGCAAAGCACTGCTGGATAACACGGGGAATGATCCCGGTATCTCGCCCGAACAGCTGCGCAAGCTGCCGCGACAGCAGAAACGTGACCTGCTGCTGCTGGCCGCCTTCTATGATCAGAGCTCAGACCAGTCACACACAGCCCGCTGGCAGCTGCTGAAACGTCAATGCGGATATTCCGCCCCGTTTGCCCACTGGCGCTGGCTGCTGGGACTGATCGGTACTGTGCTGTTGACTCTGATCACCCTCCGCGATGTCCTCACGGCTCCTACCGTGGCTTTCCCTCGCCTGCTGCAGTGGTGGTTTCCGCTGCTGCTGTTCATTCTGTGGCTGCCGTGGCTGAAACGCACGCTGTCCCTGTGGCGGCGGGGCTGGCAGGTGGCTCGCCAGGTGCGTATTCTCGACCACGGCAGCAGCTCACTGCAAAGAATCCTGGCCGGCTTCCCCGCCGGTGAAATCGATGACCAGCCCATTCCATCCCGCGACCGCAGTGATGATCGCTACGAACTGCTTTCCAAACTGCAGCGATTGCTTACACCGCTTGGCTATTCCAGCATCGTCGTTCTTGTTGACCGTGTGGATGAGCCCCATCTGATCAACGGGTCCGCCGAACGCATGCGTGACTTTCTGTGGTCCATGTTCGACAACAAATTCCTGAAACATCCGGGCATCGGTTTCAAAATGCTGCTGCCACGCGATGTGGTCTTCTTCCTCAGCCGCGAGGAAAAGGAATTCTACGAACGCTCCCGACTGGATAAGCAGAATCTGATTAAATCGCTGGAATGGACAGGGGAAAGTCTGTTCGACATGGCCAGCAGCAGAATTCGTGCCTGCCGCAGTGATGCTCAACAGAAGGGCAGCCCTGAACTGACAATCCGTGATTTCTTCGCCGACGAAGTCTCGCGCGAAGATCTGATCGCCAGGTTCGCTCGCCTGCGAGTTCCCCGGCATCTGTTTCGCTTCCTGTATCGATTGCTGACCGAGCACTGCAATCGATTTACCGAAGATCAGCCATCATGGAAGATCAGTCGCTCAACGCTGGAAACAGCCGCTGACGCCTATGCTCGCGAACAGGAAGCCTTTGAACGAGGACTGGGAACCGGCTGAAGACACCGGCCCAGCGGCAGCCCCATACTTGACGCCTGCCACATTCCAGATCAGACTTGGAAACTCTCCTTATTCTTATCCCCGTGCAATCTGCAGAGGCAACAGACGATGAGCGGACCGATTGTCAGAACCGGTACAACTCCTGAGTTCTGGAAGAACTACGATCGTATCTTCGGCGAGAAGAAGCCGGCAGCGGCCAAAAAATCGGCTGCTAAGCCTGCCGCCGCTGCAAAGAAAGCTGCGAAGAAGGCTGTGAAAAAAGCCGCTAAGAAGGCAGCAAAGAAGTCCACCAAAGGCCAGGGCTGACAGACTCCGGTGAACACCGCGTCTGAGACTGCAGAGATGCCGGCTGCCCGCTGCGGCCGAGCATCCGCAGCTTGCGTGTGGCTGTTCTTCACAGCCATCTCGTTCCTGATCGCGCCCCTGCCGGCCGTCAACGAGCCTCATTATCTGTGCAAAGCTCGTGCTCTCGCAGACCCGGCATGGTGCTCACGCGATTTCTTTCTGCAGTCTGCAAATGCTCACTACTGCTTCCTGCAGCTGGCCGGCGGCAGCACCCTGATTGCAACCCCGTGGCTTGTCACAATCATCGGTCGGATCGTCTCCTGCGGACTGCTCGCGCAGGGCTGGGTTCGCCTGGCCACCGCACTGCACCTCAGTCCCATCCATAGCTGCCTCTCCGCCGTCATATTCGCCGCCTGCAATCTGGCTGGCAGCTTTTCAGGGGAATGGGTTCTTGGCGGATTCGAATCCAAGGTGCCCGCATGGGGCCTGGCTCTGCTGGCCATCGCAGGCTGGCTGACGGCTGTGCAGCATGCAACTCCGCAGAAAAGTTCACTCATCACCGCCGGGCTCTGCAGTGGCCTTGGCAGCTCACTGCATCCGGTTGTCGGCGGCTGGCTGGCCGTCTGCCTGTGTTCCGCCCAGCTGCTGGCCGCTCCCGGAAACCTGCGGACTCGACTGCATGGCCTGCTGCTGTTCTCAGTGCCCGCACTGCTGGCAGCACTGCCCGGTCTGATACCAGCCGTACTGTTTCTGAAGGCTGGCAGCGGTCCTGCCGCCGAGCTCTCACGAGCCGGTTTTATTCAGGTCTTCTGGCGACTGCGCCATCATCTGGATCCAACCGAGCTGACAGCTCAGCAATGGGTCTACGCCGCTGTCATGATCACCCTGATTGTCGGCAGCTTTCGTCGGCTGTGTCACCAGCCAGCTACTACGCAGAATACGACTCAGATGCAGTCGGCAAGACTGCTGCTGGCACTGCTGGCTGGCTCGGCAGCAATCGCCGCTGCCGGCCTGGTGGTCGGCTGGCATACGGTTCCCGTCGAGCAGTTGACGGACTGGCGATGGCGTGCAGCTCTGCTCCGGTTCTACCCATTTCGCACGCTCGATGCGCTGCTGCCCCTCTGCGCTTCGCTGCTGGTTGTGATGGCCGCTGCCGGCCATCACCAAATGGCCATTCAGCTCAGTCAACGAACCACTGCGGTGCTGTCACTCCTGGTGCTGCTGGCAGCCTGGGCTGTACGTCCAGCCGCACCGCCAGGCTATACCGAAAAACAATACGCAGAATGGCAGCAGGCCTGTGCGTGGCTGCGACAGAATACACCACCTGATGCCCTCATTCTGACACCTCGCGAATCCTTTGGCTTCAAGTGGTTTGCCGAACGGGCGGAGTATGTGTGCTACAAGGACTGCCCGCAGGACGCCGCAGGAATCCTCGAATGGGACCGCAGACTGTGGCTGCTGCATTCATGGACGCTGCACAGCTCCGGCGATGGACTTTACGATGCTCGAGACCTGGAATCACTGCGGCAGCAGACGGACTGCGATTACATTCTGACTCGAATCCTGGGACCATTCGCAGCACAGCCGGTCTGGCAGGGCAGTGAATGGCAGATTCTCCGCGTTCCCGCCAGCCAGAACAGGCCTTAACCACACATGGTTCGGGAGCAACACCATGAGCAGACAGTGGAACAGCCAGCCCGCAGCAGACTGGCTGCAGAATGTTGGTGCCGTCGAAATCCGGGAACTGATCCAGTTCCTGAAAGAGCAGGGCACTTTTGATTTTCCAACCCTGCCCGCAGGACTGTATTCC
Organism: uncultured Planctomycetaceae bacterium; assembly: GCA_963977705.1. GTDB lineage: Bacteria > Planctomycetota > Planctomycetia > Planctomycetales > Planctomycetaceae > SXXK01. The sequence continues at coordinate 14,998 of CAXBSH010000050.1, read as the reverse complement.
GCAGCGGCCGGCAGTGGAGCAGATTTCGAAGCATCCGGATATCGGTCAGTCTGGCTGCGTGACAACATGCAGATCGCATGGGCACTTTATCGGGCCAATAACGAAGCGGACAGTGCCGTTCGCTGCGTCCAGACGATCGCTCGGTTTTATCGTCAGCATCAGCAGCGTTTCACTGACATCATTAACGGCACCGCAGATCCTCAGGATCCCATGCAGCGTCCCCATATCCGCTTCAACGGTACGGACCTGACTGAGCTGCCGGAAAAGTGGGCACACGCACAGAATGATGCACTCGGCTATTTCCTCTGGCTGACCTGTCGCCTCGCACTGGATGGGCACCTGTCACCAGCGCAGATGCCGTGGGATGTTCTGGTTCTGCTGCTGAATTACTGGCAGCGAATTACGGTCTGGCAGGACGAGGACAGTGGTCACTGGGAAGAGGTGCGCAAAGTGGCTGCCTCAAGCATTGGTTGTGCCCTTGCTGGTCTGCGAACTCTGGCAGAACTCCTGCAGTCGCAACCCGCATTCGCAGCCGCTGCCGGCACAGCCGAACTGAATCTGTCATTGCTGGAGTCTCTGCAGACAGCCTGCCAGACAGCCCTGCTCAGTATTCTGCCAGCTGAATGCGTACAGGCCGACCCCACGAAAAATCGTCGCTATGATGCTGCTCTGCTGTTTCTGATCTGGCCTCTGAATGTCATTGACAATCGAGTTGTTGAAGATCAGATCATTGATGATGTCCGCACACATCTGATGGGTCCGTACGGCATACGTCGTTACCTCGGAGACTCATACTGGTGCGCCGACTATCGACAACTGCTGTCAGCCGATCAGCGAACAGCCGACTTCAGTGACAGTCTTGACGCCCGGGATCGCCTGCTGCAGCCCGGCATGGAAGCGCAGTGGTGCATTTTTGATCCCATCCTGTCGTGCATTTTCGGGCAGCGTTATCAGCACAGTCGGGATCCTGCCGATCTGCAGCTGCAGCTGCAGCACGCCTCGCGATCACTGCAGCAGATGACGCCTGCAGAGGGACGATTTCCGCAGTATCGCTGTCCGGAATCATGGTTCTGCGAACGAGGCCACTGGATGCCGAATGACATCACGCCCCTGCTCTGGACACAGGGCAACCTGCTACAAGCCCTCAGATTGCTGCAGGAGAATCTGTGACAGCCAGTCGGCAATCTGTCGGCCGGTTTTTGACAGCGGCAGCTCCGCCAGTTCATCCACTGCCGTCCAGTTCCAGCCCTCCGGCAACCGACGCGGCACATTTTGCACCCCGCACACAGCAGCCGTCAGACGCACACGAAACCGCGTGACCGAATACGTCAGCTGCAGTGCGGCCTGCACCTCACCCGCACGAATCCCGGACTGTGACTGCAGCCGTTCAACCGTGGATTCCGGAATCGCATCATAACTCTCCGCACTGAACAGCGAACGACTGCCGGCCTTCGCACGCCGGCTGGCGTGTTCACCACCCAGACCATCCAGTACCTCCGGACGCGTCTCTTCACGCCACGCATCCCACATCCCGGCCCAGCGTTCACCGGCTTCCCGACGTCGCAGCAGAAACTGACGCTGACCACGATGCACACGAGTGGGAATCAACGCCAGTTCGCAGATGGCTGTAATCGCCACACGTGGCGGCTTCCGCGGCAGCTCGTGCTGCAGCCCCTGACGATATGCGCCACAGTAACCACTGACGGGACACGCCGGACAGGCCGGGTTGGTCGGAGTACACAGCTGTGATCCCAGATCCATCACTGCCTGATTGAAGTCTCCGGGGCGTTCAGCAGAGACAATCGCTTCTGCAAATGCCCACAACTGCTTCTGACCCGACGCAGAACGCACGTCGTCCTGCAAAGCCAGCAATCGCGCATACAACCGCTCGGTATTCGCTTCCACAATCGGAGCCGGCAGATCAAATGCAAATGACGCTATCGCACCAGCCGTGTAACGACCGACTCCCGGCAACTGCTGCAGCAACTTCACGTCCCGCGGAAACTGTCCGCCGTACTCAGACACCACCAGACCCGCAGCTCGATGCAGGTTTCTGGCGCGACTGTAATAACCCAGGCCCTCCCAAAGACGCAGGACCTCATCCAGCGGCGCAGCTGCCAGAGCCGCCACATTCGGCCACGCCGCCGTAAAACGCTGGAAATATGGAATCACTGCGGCCACAGTCGTCTGCTGCAGCATGATTTCACTGAGCCAGATCCGGTAGGGATCCTGCGACTGTCGCCACGGCAGTCGCCGACCAGCCACCTCATACCACTGCAACAGCTGTCGCTGCAGTGTCCGCCGCCACCCCGGATCCTGCACAGTCGGCACAACTACCGACTCCGCCAGCAACTCAGGCTCCGAACCTCGCTTCGAACCTCGACCCGCTCGCGACGGACTCATTCCGCTGCACCCCGCACCAGCATCACTGTTACCGCGACGTCAGATCGAAACTGCCGTTCCACTGGCAATACTGGCAGCCTCAGCCCAGCACATCTGCAATGCCGCCAGAGCCGTCTCGGCGGACAGTGGACCCGCACCACGCCGACCACTCAAGGCATCAACCGCCAACTGTAACTCGTCCGTAAATGCCCCACACCACTTGCCACTGCCACCCAGTTCAGGATGTGTCAGTGTCCCATCACCGCCAAGAACACTCAACGGACGACTGACAACCCACTCGCCCGCCAGCGTCCCCGCATCAAACAACACCGTCGCTCGCTCAAAATACAACTCATACCCATGAGCAAACTGGAGCGCCTTCGCGCCAATCCCGCCACTCACACAGGTCACCGCCGGACCGTCCGCATACAGATAGCTGGTGTGCACGTGATTCACGAGCCCATCCTGCAGCAGACCGCGAGAAAACACGCCCGTCGGACGACCACAGGCATGAGCAATAAAGTGGTTGTCGTGAATGTGCAGATCAATTCCCCAGCCACCCAGCTTCCGGAAATCCGACATGTCACTGGACCACTCAGGACGAGCAATCACACGCTTGAAATTCGCCGCCAGCAGACGTCCATAACGCTGATCCTGAATCGCCTCAGCCGCAAACCGAAATTCAGGAAAGAAGGGCAGCACGTGCGCAACAAATAAGGGAACACGCTTCTCTGCTGCCACCCGAACCATCGTCTCAGCCTCCTGCTGAGACACCGAAATGGGCTTCTCCACCAGTACCGGCTTGCCAGCCTCAAGACACTCCATCACCACTCGAAAATGACTGTCTGTCGGCAGACACACATCCACCAGATCCACGTCCGGATCCGCAATCAACTGACGGTAGTCCGTATACTGCTTCAGATGCGATGTCTCGACGTGGCCACCCGGAGGACCAAAGTTACCCTGAATCGAAGTCCAGTCTCCCGCCAGCTTCTTCGCGTCACGCGTCGCTATGGCTGTGACCGCAGCACCCTGCAGATCCCGCGCACCCTCAAAGTGCGTGTAACCCATGAAGCCAATGCCGATAATGCCGATGCGTACCACCTGCCGCCTCCCAAACTGCCTCAGTTTCCGACCGGACCAGTCACCGCCAGATACGCAGCCACAGCCCGATTGCCCACCAAAAGCATACCTTCGGCACCCGCAACTGACCAGTCACCACTCAAATCCACCCCAATGGATGTGGCTTTTTCGCCACATCCCCGCAGATCCGACAAGACTCGACACCACTCTCGATAATCGCACCGGAATACACTGGACATCGCCAGCTGTGACTACTCAATCGTCAAGTCATCGATATCCGGAAAATCGACCTGCACACTACTGTCTGTCACCGTCAGCTGGTCATCACTGCCCGTCGCGGCAATTGCCCTCGCCGGACTGTCCACAGCCACCACGCGATCACCACCTGCAGCCCACCGACCGGTCGGCCAGCAGAACGGACGAAAGGGCGTCGCTGTACCCGTCCGATCCCGATACAGAATCGCTCGACCCTGACCCAGCATCGCTGCCGCCGGTGTGTCAATCAGACTGGACGAGTCCGTCTGATTCAGACGAAATGCCACTCGTGAATCAAACTCGCGCAGCAGTGATGATGACAGCCAGCGCACGGCATTCGCATAGGTGTCTGACCAGATCATCACGTGCAGCCCCACCGCCGGTCCGCGACGGATCAGATCCCCCAGTCGCCCAGCAGTATTCAGTTCCTTCGCTGCACCAAATCCTGCCATCCCGAAATCATCTTCATCCCGCCGCAGCTCGCGGAACTGACCCAGATTTCGAATGCACAGAATCAACGGGTCACGCTGCTCCGCATCGCCCTCGCGCGACTGCAGCAGATCCCACAATTCCCGCAGCACCTGATCCGCCTGCCCCGGCAGCGCCAGCTGCCAGCGTGCTGCGTCCACATGCTCAAAGGTCTGCCGAAAATTCTGCAGAGACACCTGATCACGACCGTCATGCAGCAGGATCACTCGTGACCTGACTGCCCCCGCATGCAGACTGCCCGCAATCGCAGCCGCAGCAAACATCGCGTCCACCGCATCCGCCTCCTGGCCGGCAATCAGTACGTTCTGACCGGCGGCCGGCTCAAAACAAAGCTCCAGCGGTGGAGCAATCGCCACAGGCTCGCCAATCCACACGGGCAACCCCGAATTCACCTGCTGCCCACTCTGCAACCAGCTCAGCAGCGGCCCACACTCTTCAATCTGAGGTGGCACATTCCCCTCAAACACAATCGTCGCCCGCTGTGACTTTGTGGTCCGCCCGAATCGCTGTGGCAGACCACTCAGCAACTCGTCCCGCTGCTCTTCTTCAAGCCACGCAATCTGGAACGGATGATTGCCCTCCACCAGACCATTCGCGTCGTTGTAGATCGCTTCACCAGGACGCGTCAGCAGTCGAGCGGCCGAGTTGTCCTCACTCAGAATCAGGTGCGCATCGTTCTCGCTGCACTGCAACGCAATGCGGACTGCAACCTGCCCCAGTGTGCTGCGAGCCAGTGAATATGCACCACCCAGCGTCTGTGACCCCAGAACCACGTGCATCCCGAAGGCTCGCCCCTGCCGAATCAATCGGTCCAGCAGCAGCGCTGCACGCGAAGAAACCCGGTCTTCCGAGGTGAAGAATTCCTGAAACTCGTCAATCAGCAGCAACACACGCGGCATCCGCTCTGCCGGATGCAGACGACGGAACGATGGAACATCCTGCGCCCCCCGCGCGCGAAACAGCTCACCACGCTCCTGCAGCACCTGATCCAGACGCTCCAGCACACTCAGACCAAACTCCCGATCACTTTCAATCGCAATCACCTGAGCATGCGGCAGACGACAGGCCGCATAACTGCGAAACTCCACCCCCTTCTTGAAGTCCACCAGATAAAATTCAATCTCATCCGGACTGTAATGCAGGGCCAGATTCGTCACCAGAATATGCATCAGCGTGGATTTGCCCGAACCCGTCTTGCCGGCAATCAACACATGCTGACTGGTACCACGTCCCAGCCGCAGATACTGCAGTCGCGCAGCTCCAGCCCGACCAATCGGCAGATTGATGCCCTCAGCCGTACTGTCCGACCAGAACAGCTCAGTACGCGGTGCAATCCGCTGAAAAGATACCTCCACTCGCCGCGCATCACGACTGCGCTCACCCACCATCCGCACCAGACTGACACTGGTCGCGGAGTCCACCGCCGGTGTCACCGCAAATCGCAGCCGATCGCTCAATACAGCCGGCAGTTCCGCCAGCATCGTCGGCTGCACCACGCCCCCACGAACCCCAAACTGCAGACACTCCGTCCGCAGCAGCTCAGTGTCGAAATTCCGCGGAACCGGCTGGTCCGGCGCCCATGCCACAATCGCATGCACCCCACACCGCGGACCACTGGTCAGAATCCCCGACAGACTGCGACACGCCTCCTCAGTAAACCCAGCCGGAAACCCGGCAATCACCACAAAATGATACGGCTCTGCAACTTCCCCAGCCGCCCGGTTGTAGTCCTCGATCGTCTCAAACTCGCTGCGCAGATACGTCTGAAACACACTCTCCATGTGCTCAGTCACCTTCTGCAGCCGATCACGAATCTGCACAGCATCCGTCCAGATTCGACTGTTGATCAGCAATTCGTCGAAATCCGCCAGATGCATCATCGCGGAAAAACTCTGACCCAGACCGATCGGATCAATCAGAGTAAACTGGATTCGCCCCGGCAGCACTTCCGTCAGCAGTCGCAGCAGCAGCATCCGGATAAAATCCAGTGCCGCCTCACGACCCGCTGCGTCATGACAGACAGAAATCGAAGTATCCGACGGAAACTGCAGGAGCGCAGGCATGCTCAGTTCCGTCGGCAGACTGCCGGACTCGGCTGGCCCCGGGACTGCATCCGGCATCACAGGGCAGGGTGGAAACACGGCCCGCACAGTTCCACAGGACAACACAGCCGGCAACTGCTTCGGTGCAGTCCAGCCTGCTGTACTCCAGCCACGATCCGGCCCAACTGCAGCTGTCGACTCTGAGGCCACTCCCTGCACAGCCCGCCATGCCGCATTCCACTCAGCCAACAGACCAGCGACTGTTGCCTGCAGACCACTTTCAGCCTCCTGCATGCGCTGCTGACCAGCCTGCTGCTGGCTGCGAAACTGCTGCTGCAGCTGCGACAATTGCTGCGTCGCAGTTCGCTCGCTCCACGTATCCGTCTCGGACTCCTCCCGCGATTCCTCCAGCGCCACTTCCGCCAGCAGCCCCTCCAGCTCCAGCTGCTCACGCTGTCGCTGCCGCTGCAGTTCGGCCTGCAGCTCACCAGTCTGCTGCTCCGTCTCAGACCGCAGAACAGAGATTCGCTGCGCACGACGCTGCTGCAACTCCTGCAGCCAACGCTCACCCACTGCCTGCAGTCGCCCAACCTCCTGAGCCGTCTTCTGCCGCCAGTACTCCGCTAACGCTCGCGCATTCGAAGTGCTCTGCTGCATGCCGGCAAAGGCCGTCCGCAACTGCCCCTGCACCATACTGACCATGATCAGCGATACCAGAAAGGCCACCGCACCACCAATCAGACACGACACACCCAGCCACTGCCAGTCAGCACGCCCGGCCGCCGGATTCAGAAACAGCGAAATATCGGCCCGCGCAATCGTGCTGAACACAGCCACCGTCAGAAATATCAGCAACGCCAGACCCACTACACGCCAGCCCAGGACCCACTGCGGCAGCGATCGGCGGTCAATCTCCACCGCACACCGCAACGCTTCATCCATCTGCTCCGTTGCCTTCTGCCGCGCCTCCTCACGATTCCGCGCTTCAGCCACTGGAGACGGCAGCGTCTCGTCAGCACGCGCATGGCACAGCCGCAGATAGTCCGCAGAGACCCCGATCCGCTGATCCAGATCAGACAACCGCTGCTGCAGCCACTGCAGCTGCGTCTGAAAATTCTCCTGCGCACGAGCCGCCTCGCTCAGCGGAGTGTCCTCCTGCGTCTCATCACACACCGATTGCAGCACCCACAATTCACTCTGCAGCTTCTGCTCTGCCGCTTCACACTCCGCTGCACAGCGAATCTGCAGCTCTGACAGCCGCGATCGCGATGCCTGCTGCAGCTGCTGACGACGCTGCTCCCAGCGCCGCTCCGTCTGCTGCCGACGCTCCTGAACCTCGCCCTCGTGCTGAGACTGCCATAACTGCCGCTGCGACTGATAACGAACCTGCAGCTCGCTCTGCTGCTCCTGCTGCTGCTGGCGCAACTCCAGCAGCTCACGACCAACAGCGCGCAGACGCTCAGCACTGGCAGATCCCGATTCCAGACTCCGCGACAAACGCCGCAACTGGTCTGCCAATCCCGATTGCTTCAGACTGCCCATGACTTCTGTCTCTCTGAACATCCGTCCGCTGCCCCCAGGCCCGCCGGACCCGCCGCAGTGTACCCAGCCGACGCAGATTTCAAAACGGCAGGCAGCCGAATCGCTCCGGATCCGTCTGATCCGATTCTGAAAGTTTCCGGACTTCTATCAGCCCGCAACACCCCGCAGACAGCCCGCTCCGGGCGTCAGGGCGTCGCTGACGAGCCCTCTGTCAACGGCTCCGCCACCGCCGGTTTTTCCGCAGCCGCCGTGCGCAACCTGCGCTGCTGCGTTTTCAGCCGCCGACACTCCCGCCGCAACTCCTCCAGACGCACGTCCCCCGGCGTCTGCTCGTAACACCACTCAAACAGCTTCTCAGCATCCTCATACTGCTGACGCTCCATCAGCAGCAACCCCAGAGCACGTCGCGGAGATTCCGCTGCCGTGTCGCAGGCGATCGCCCGCCGCAACAGCGTCTGACTGACCGTGTACTGTTTCAGATTCCACGCAATGCGATTGGCCTTCATCAGCACCGGTACATACTTCTCATAACCCTCCACCGGCTGTCCAGACTCCACTGCCAGTGCGGTACTCTGCTCACTGATCGCCTGCATCAGCCGCTGCATGTCGTTCGGCCGATTCTTCTGGCTGTAAACATCATACACGTCCTCCAGCTCCAGCAGATCCGGAGAAAAACTGACCAGCAACGCGTCAGCAGACAGACGATCGGCCAGCAGCTGCAGCATCTGCAGACGCATGGCCTTCGTGGAATGAAACACCGTATTCCACTGCGCTAACGCCTCTTCAGCACGACCATCCAGCGCCAATGCCTGACCGATAAAGAACCGCACCGTCGGGTTATATTTTCCCAGCCGCATCGTCTGAGCCATGATGCGGGCATGCAGCGCATCCTTCGGATCATGAATAAAGCTGGTCAGCACCAGCGTCTTCCACGGGTCGATCTGCAGCGGACAGCTGCGCAGTGCTCGCCGCGCCATCGTATCAGCCAGCACAATCAACCGCTCGTTTTCTCCACAGGCCCGCTGCAGGAATTCACGCAGCTCAGCCTTCGTCTGAAACCCGGCATTCACGCAGGCATCGCGAATCTGAGCCAGAGGCATCGGATTGTCCGACACCTGCTGCTGCAGCTCAAACAGTTCCAGACTGCGGCGAGCAATGTTCTGACACACATCCACCTGATCAGGACAGGCATCCTGAGCTTTCAGCAGGAAGGCCAGCCGCCGACGACACACCGCAATCCGCTGCTGCAGCGTCGGCTGCCCCGCCGTCGTCACCATTGCATCGTAATCGCTCAGTTCACCGGATCCATCGACCGTGCTGTTCTTCGTGTCATCAGCTGTCTCTGTCGCGTCGGAAAACGGATTGTCCGAGGGTTCCTGAAACGCGGACATGTCACCATCAGACGCTGATCCCCCGGATTCCAGCAGGTTGGTGTCAGCAGCCGTATCAACCAGCAGGCCACCGTTGCCAGCACCACCTGCCGCCGGATACTCCCCCTCTTCCTGCTGATCAAGTCCATCCAGATCGGGCAATGGTTCGCCGGATTCCGACATTGAACTGCCGCCGGATCGCGAGGCTTCAAACGATGCCAGCAGGTACTGATGCCACCAGTGCTCACCAGCGATTCGATTTCCCAGATCGGGCTGCACAAGCACCAGCAGCGCACAGCAGCCCCCCGCCAGCATCAACCATGCTGCGCGCGGCACCGGTACCCCGGCTTCACTGCTGAACCCATCACACAATCGCAGACCGGTCACCGCCAGCGCGATGGTCGTCACCACGATGGCCGGCACATACCAGACAAAATCAGCCACGGCATGCAGAATTCCCCCGCTGATACCGGCCAGACAGGCGGCAATCGCCGTTGTTCGCGCTGCATCGGAACCACGCATCACCGCCAGCAGCTGTCGCCCAACGATCAGCAGCAACCCGGCCGCCAGCAATGCCACGCCCGCCAGTCCAGCCTCCAGACCCAGATGAATCCACGAGCTCTCAGCATGCGAAAACGTAAATGTCATGAAGTCCGCAAGGTCCTCCATGTACGCCGGATAGATGTGACGATGACTGCCGATCCCCGTGCCCAGAATCGGAAACTCACTCAGGGCAGCCAGGTCAGCCTTCCAGATGGATCGACGTGCATTCGCAGGATCCAGTGTCGCGGCATCCAGACTGGCGATATCAGAAACCCGCGTCTCCAGCGTCTGACCACCAAACAAGGCCAGCCCACCGAGCGCCACGGCAGCCAGAGCCACCGTGGATAATGCCAGTCCGGAACTGATGCGACCGGCTTTCCAGAGCCCCGCAAAAGTCACTGCAGATGCTGTTGCAGCAGCAATCATGCCACCACGCGACAGCGACAGCATAATTGCTGCAAACACACCCGCTGCTCCCGCCAGACGCAGCAGCAGCAGCGGATCAACCAGCTGATCAAACTGTGAATGATTGCCTCGCGCAGGCCCCAGCCCCTTCCGCTGCAGAACCTCCGCTGCCTCCTTCGGCTTCCGTGCAGCGATCGCCCACCACAACAACGGACCAATCGACAGCGCCGCAAACTGCGCAAAGTGATTGCGATTCGTGAACGCACCTTTCAGTACCTCACGAGTGCCGGTGAACGGATGCCGATAAAACCAGAAGAAACAGTCGTTCGATGTTACCAGCTGCAGAATGGCAAACCCTGACATCAGCAGACCTGACACACCCACAGCCTGCAGCACCAGCCGACAGTCCTGCTCCGTTCGCAGACGCTGAGCCAGCACCACACCGAACAGACCATAGGCCAGCAGTATCAGAAAGCCGTGTCGCGTCTCGCCCGGAATGAAACTGGCCGTCGACCACGTCGCACTGCTGTCCGCCGTCACCGCCTGCACTTCATTCCAGACCGGAATCAATCGCTGGTAGCCGGACGACAGACGGGACAGCACATCCGCCGGCAGCTCGCGACTCTGCAGCCAGACCAGCAGCAGACCAGCAGCCAGCAGTGGCTCCAGCGCCAGCAGTCGCAGACGACCACCCTCAAAAACACGATGCAGATGCCAGACAGTTCCCAGCAGAAAGGCCGTGGAAATCAGCAGCCACTGTCCCCACGCCTCACGCCCACCCATCACAAATGGCAGCAACAGCAGCAGAATACCAATCAGCAGGTCCGTCAGATTCAATAGTCGCGGCCGCGCAGACAATTCACTCCACAGCGATCGCCTGACGGCTGTCGCGCTGAATCCGGTCTGAGAGGTTTTTCGACGACTGGACATGCTCCAACCTGCCTGCTTGTCCGCCACGGCCGTCAGGCGGCGCGCGACGAATCCCCGGATCCACGGCTGCCACCCACCGAAATGCTGTATAAACCCGCTGATACTGACTGACCGGCCGTCGCCGACTGACCGCTCGTCATACCATAGCCCGACAGACTTGGCTGACTGCCAGCACCTGACTGCTCGTCCGGTTCCTGATCATGACCATACCCGTACCCATAACCGTACCCATAACCATACCCGTAGCCATAGCCGCCGGCATCGTCCAGGTTCAGATGATTTACCACCACGCCCAGCAGAGTACAGCCCAGAGTTCTGAGTGTTTCCGCCGCTCGAATCACCATCCGCCGGCGATCCTTATCCGGTCGCACCACAAGCACCACGGCATCCACCAGTCGCCCGGCAATCGCCGGGTCACTGACTGCCAGGACCGGTGGAGCGTCCACGACAATCTGGTCATAACGCGTTTCTGCCCATGACAGCAGCGCTGCAAACCGCTCCGACTGCAGCAGCTCAGCCGGATTCACCGGCCGTGGCCCGCAGGAAATCACGTCCAGACCCTGCACGACCGTCGTCCGCAGATTGGCGGCGATCGCCGTCTCCAGATCATCCGCAGACCGCAGCAGACGGGACAACCCCACATCATCCCGCAGCCCCAGCAGTGTCGACAGACCAGGACGACGCATGTCCGCATCAATCACCAGAGTCCGCTTGCCGGACTGTGCGTAGGCGACCGACAGATTCATCGAAACTGTTGTCTTGCCATCACCCGGCTCAGTGCTGGTGATCACCAGACGATTCGTATCCTGCGTGGAAAACTCAATGCTTGTTCGCAGTGCCCGGAACGCTTCCACCTCGCGTGAATGCGGCCGCACATGACACATCACAGCATCGAAGCCTTCACCTGGAAGTTCAGACATTCGCGGAATCATCGACAGCACCTGCGTATCCAGATGCAGCTTCAGCTCCTCAGGTGTCCGGAAACGATCATCCATAATATCCAGTACCCAGATCACTGCCAGCCCGGTCCCTGTGCCAATCAGCAGCGACAGCAGCACCGCAATCGGCAGCCGCGGAGACACTGGACGAATCGGCACGGTCGGACGACTGGAGACTTTGGTACTGAGAAACGTATCCTTGTTCAGACCAATTCCATCCGACTGCGACTGCAGTGACGACTGCTGCTCATACAAATGCTCAATCTGACGATCCAGATCACCCAGCTCGGTCAGTGTCTGCGACAGCTTCTGAGCACGCGACTGCTCAGCAGCCAGACGTTCCGAAACCGCCTTCTCATTCAGCTCCAGTTTCAGAATCTGCTGATTGAGGTACTGCACAAGTCGCGGCGCAAGGACATCGCGAGTCATCGTGTCAGTGCGCGTCCGCTGCATCTCCGGAAAATCGGCCAGATACTTTTCCTTGACCTGCAGTTCCGCTTCCAGCGCCCTGATGCGAGCATGTCGAGCCCCATATTTCTGCCGAGCCTCAGTCAGATGCGACTGCAGATCCAGAATCTCCTGCATGATCCGCTGCACGTGATAGCTGTCCTGAGTCCCCAGTCCCATCGACTGTTCCACCAGCTGTCGGCCGGCCGAATCCAGCGCTTCCATGGCAAACTGCAGGATGTCCTCACCACCAGCAATCGCCCGCTGCAGCTCCTGCGAAGTCGTGCGAGCCTCTTCGGTCCGCCGCCGCGCATTGATGTATTCCTGCGTCAACAGCTCGATGTTCTTCGAAATCGTATTCAGACTGTTCTGATTGCGTTCACCCGTATCAACCAGCTCAGGTGCCGACGCCTTCAGCTGCAGTCGGCGCGCCTGCAGAGACTTTACCTCCTGCTCAATGACCTCCAGTCGCGTCCCCAGTGTCTTCAGACCCTGCTCTGACAGACCCTGATTCGTCTCGTTCAGCCACCGCTCATAACCCGCCAGCATCGCCGTCAGCATTGCCGCAGCAGCCCGCGGATCACGCGATCGATAACTGATGTCCATCACATTCGTATTGTACGCCGAAGATGCCTGCAGATTGTCCCGCACCTTACGAATCCACGCACTCTGCGGATACCCCTCCAGATCCACACGACGGTACTTCTCGGGCAGTATCTTCAGAGCTCTGGCAATCACTTCCTCTTCAGACATCAGAGCAATATAGGTCGGCATTTCCGTTACAGGATTGGCCGATGTGGATGTCGCGTCCGCTGTGACACCGGACCCCTTCCGCACCACATACAACGATGCCGTCGACTCATAAATCCGCTCGGCCGTGATGTAATACGTCATGCCCAGAATCGTGGACATCACCAGAGCAGCCACCAGGATGCCTTTGCGAAGCCTGACTGTGCGCAGAAAACGAAAGATCAGATGCAGCGTTGTCGCCGCCGCATTCTGTCCGTCCTGCGATCCCGTCAGGATCCGATCCTGTTCCGTCATCCTCTGGCCTCCCTGCCAGGCACACCCCGACAACCCGTTCGTCAGAACAGTGTTGTCGATCCCGTAACACCGAACCTGATAATATTCAGCACATCCATGAAGACAGTTCCCGGAGTCTGCTCCACCGAAATCACATCGCCCGGACCCAGACGGATGTTGGCTTCCGAGCTGCGTTTCGCCCGCCGCCAGCTGCTCTGTATCAGCACCGGCTCCGTCTGACCCTCAATCTGCCGCACCACGAAAATCTTGTCCGCCATCTGATTGGACATCCCGCCAGCCAGCGAAATCGCATCCAGCAGTCGCAGATCCTTGCCAATCGGATAGTCGTACTGATTCGGTGCCCGCACCAGACCCTGCACGAAAATTGGTGGCGGATCTCGCTTCTCAACCATCACGATCCCGCCATCCTCCACCAGATACTGGCCCTCGCCCGAACGAGCCGCCGAAATCAGATCAATCGTGTAAGAGGCCGGACGAACGGTCTTCCCGGCACTCGCCTGAATCAGCGGACTGTCCGGATTGCCCGCCACTGCCGGTGGCGTTGGCTCACTGGGCATCACCGTGCCTCCCGGATTGCGCACTTCCACCTTCTGGCCGGCATTCGACGCCAGACCACCGGCTGCTGCCAGTGCAGACACAACATCACTGGAATTCGGTGACAGATCATAGGTGCCCTCGTTCTTCACAGCACCCAGCACTCGCACCCGATTCTTCTTCTGCTGCTTCACCGACACCGTCACCGTCGGATTGCGATACAGATCCTGCTTCACCGCCTCTGACTGAATCATCGCTTCAGCCGCCTGCGGCTCAAGACCCGAAACCAGCACAGAACCGATGTCCGGCAGAATGATGGAACCATCCGACTGCACTCGCACCGCCGTCGTGGACTGATCATTCTCGTGCAGACCCGCAGCGATCTGCACTTCCAGCACATCACCAACCCCAATCTGCTGATTGCTGCCCGTGCCACCAGCCAGTCGCGACAGGTCGACTTCCTGAGGATTGGCCTGCCGACGCAGACGCAGATTGTCCGGCAGCGTACGGCCACCGTACCACGGACTTTCTGCGTAAAAATGATTGGCCTCCCGGCAGCCACTGGAAAACAGCGGCAACACAATCGCCAGCAGCCACAACATCCACAGATCACGCAATGGCAACCGGGAACTGCGCAGCACGACACCGTCCCCGGTGTTTCGGAGTCCTTTCCGAAGGCCTGTGCTGTCGGTTAATGCCCGCATGACGCTCGCATCGCTGCTGAATATGCCCGAATTTCGGCAGGATCCCGGCACAGACCATGCCCAATCGGCAGATCTCGCTGGTTTCCCGCCGTTTTCTATGGGAACCAGCAGATTTGGGTCAATACGAAATATGGCCCGGAGGAAATGACACAAACAGAGACGGCGAAGCACTTTACGGCAAACCCAACCAACTCCCATTGAGCCCCGGCCAGAAATCCCCACCCCGTTTTTCCCGAAATTCAGGCAATCTGCACAAAGATGGCAGAGCACACAGGATCACCACACTGTTT
>CAXBSH010000049.1:0-22980 GCA_963977705.1 uncultured Planctomycetaceae bacterium | reverse complement strand
GGGTGGTTTGACTCCCAGCGTTGCTATGACAGTAAGATTCGAAAACAGTCTCGGCAACCTTCGCTGAACATCACGCAGCCGATTATCCGATCCATTGACTCCCATGGCGCAGGACTTCGGCCAGATCTGAAACGCATAGTATCGCTGGACGTTCGGATAGTCCCGCTTCCAGTCACCCGCCAGACTGACGAAGTATTTTTCATAAGTTTCATAGCCAAAGCCACCAGTCGGTCCGTCGGCCCCCTGGTCGTTCTCCCCCTGATGCCAGAGAATGGCCCGGATCCCATGTGTCAGCCCGGCCGCCCGCACACGCCACAGCAGACGTCCATAAATCGTGCGCACATCTTCCGGATCAGCCACATTTCTCTGATGCTGATCAATGCGAGTCCCGCCGACCGCTCCGTTGATCAGACACACCGGGATCTGCTCGCTTTCCACCAGCATTCTGCCAAGTTCCATTCCCCAGTAGCCAATCTCCGATTTTCCTCCGGCACTGCGTGCTTCCGCCGGTGCCCACGAATTCAGACGAGCCCCTGCAGGATCACCTGCAGTTGCCCCGAATGTCCGCACCCACTCATTCGCTTTCAGCGGATTCTCTTTGCCAAAGTCGGTCGCCACAGCGTTTGACTGACCGATAATCAAAAATGCATCCCCGCAGACCAGATCGCTCGCCCTGTGCTGCACGGTTTCCTGATCACCCACACGACTCACCAGTTCACAGCGGTAATGCACCAATCCGGGCTTCAGTCGCACCATCAATGAATAGCGTCCGTCGGCCTCAGGCTTTACAGACTCCTCAGCATACTGCTGGTCCTCGGCAAACACTCGCAGTAACACAAGGTCAGCCGGCCGCTCCAGTCGACCTCGTGACACCAGCCGCCCCCACGATACACCATTCTGATCGGGTCCTTCCCGGGGTATGAACTGATGATCCTGCGGTTGCTCGACATCGGCCAGGGGTCGCGCCAGCCACTCGGCCGGTTGAGCCGGTTCCTGAACATCAATTTCAATGCTTTGCCGCACGATCGGCCCGCCATTATCCATCAGCGCCGTAACCTTCATCCGGCCACTCCCCTGAGATCGCTCCAGCCGCAGCTTTCCATCACCTGCGGTATGCAGCGTCGCAACACCATCAATCTGCCACTGCAGATTCAACCGCGAATTCCCCTGCGCCTCCAACTCGGCCAAATTCCGAATCTGCGGAACCACTTCTGTCTGCGCCCGTCCGTCCCACGTCGCTGGTGCCTGCAGAACAAACTGAGGTTCAGCCACGTCGTCCAGAATGGTGATCGCCACCTCACACGAACGAATCTCGCCACCATAACTGGCTCGCACAATCAATACCGCCTGCAGCGGGTCCACCCCTGCTGTCAGATTCTGCCCAGTTGACTCGGTTGCAGCAGACACGCGCCCAGCCTCAAATTCATATGCCAGCTGATCGGTAGCAACGATCTCCTCAACACCGCCACGACGCAGCAGCCACACGACCTTCTGAGCACCACCCGCCTGCGCCGTCACCGTCACGCTGTGATTCTCTGAAACAGTGAATTGCTCACCCGACACAGTCAGCTCTTCCCCCGCCTGAACCGGCCCTCCCACCAGCAGCTGCCCGAGTCTCTGATTCTCATACTGCAGCCGCACCCACTCCGGCGATCGCACGACCGACGAAATCCTGGCCTCATCCAGATCACCACGAAAATCGTAGTTGTTGTACCAGCCACCAAGATACAGCCGCGCTGGCGTCCGCACATTCAGGGGACTGCCACGGTCCTGATTGCTGCTGTCCAGCACTCCATTCACATACAACCGCGCTTCTCCCTGACGCCACGTGTGCACCACGTGCGTCCACTGCCCCGGTTCCACTGGCGTCTTGCCACTCACATTGGCACTGGAAAAATAGCAGTCCATATTGATGTGCGGAGGACTGCGGAACTGCATCACAACCTTGCCCTGCGCTGCCTCATTCCCCCAGCCAATCAGTGTCGAATTCATCCGCGCTGGTCGGAACCAGAGTTCCGTACTATGTTCCTCGGAACCCATCGGCAGTGTCAGAATCTTTTCGCCACCCGAAATGCCCTGCCCCTCCTCAAAATGCCGCCCGCGGCCGATCACCCCGGGAACACTGCTGGTCCCCGAATCCGTACTTTCGATCGCACCTACAGCGTCCTCAACAGAATCCTGCAGGTGCCACACGCCACGATAGCCGTTGGATTCATGAAATACGGCAGCACCGTTCGATGTGCTGGCAGCCTGAGCATTTCCCCAGTACATCCGCAGCTCCTGTCGTGAGGCTCCAAGAATCTCAGGAATTCGCACCCAGATGGCCGCCGTGCCCGTTGCGGCATCCCAGTGCTCCACCTGATGCGGCAGAATCCCGCCCTCCGCCGTGGAAAATCGCACATCGGCTCCATCGCTGGCGGCCTGCCGAAAATCAAACGTATCTCGATGCAGTCGCACCAGCAGCGGGAACTGTTCCACCCTCGCATCCGCGGGTAGATCCACTCCATCCGGTGTTGTCAGTATCCACAGCACTCCGGAATGTTGCCACTGCGAAAGATCTGCGGGGAGTGGTCCGGGGACTGCCGGCTTTGGCAGCCCCCATAAGTCCCGCAACAGCTGGAACATTTCAGGATCATGCTGCTGTAACTGCGGAGCATTAAACGGGAAAAAGTCATTGGTCGAAAAAAAGGCTTCGGTACTTTCCGCAAAATACTCCATCGGATTCGACAGTGCGTATGCCTTCGTCTGCACCGAACGGCCGTCTCCAAAACGCTGCTCAACCCTGTCATATTTCCCGGACGCTGACGCTCGCGCGAAGGCCGCCTGCAGCCGCTCGTTACCAAACCCCTGTGGCAGGACACGATCGTGGTATGCGTGCGCCAGCTCGTGCAGAGTGAAATTCGGCATCCTCCGAGTCTCTCGTTCAAAGTCACGAATATCTGTGAACTCAACCCCCTTCGCCATTGCCGGGTCACGGCCATTGTCTCTCAGCCAGCCGGCTCCGGGATGATACTCCGCACGCGGCTGCACACCGGGGTATTCCGGAGAAAACCAGAGCGGTACTTTGCGAAGCTCGACCACCGCCGCAGCGGGAACAACTCGGACAACCTCCTGCAACTGCAGTGTCAGCAACTGCAACGCCTTTTCTGTCGCGGCGGCTTCATCCCTCAACAGTCGCTGACTGACGTGAACCGTCCACCCCTCCACCGGGTACGTACGCCAGTCAGACGTTTCATCAGCAACAGCCACGGCAATCGAACTCTGCAGCATCACCAACATGACCAACATCACGATTGCCGACCAGAAGCGAATCATCGGTTTTTTCCTGACCATTTCACGAATGCACCAACACACCGGCATGCGACAAAGCCCCGAGAACCTCGCACACTGTAGCAGCCTGTCCTCTGCGTACAAAACGCAGACACACCGACGCCGCCACGTCCCGACTCGCATTTCCAGGAAGCCGCCCACCCTTCACGCTGCCTTCAGGTTGCTCAAATACACTCCCCCAACAGTGAATCGTCATTCGCTCTCAAACGTGCGGTACATCTTTGCATGGCAGTCAGAATTGCAATCGTTGGTGGCGGCCCCGGTGGCCTGATGACAGCCTCGCTGCTGCACAGACTGACCAACCAGCCGGTCTCACTGACGCTGCTGGAATCTGCAACGCGAATCGGCGGTAAAGTACTGACTCGTCAATTCAACAGCCTGCCGGTCAGTTACGAAGCGGGTGCGGCCGAATTCTACGACTACTCCCACATCGACAGCGACCCACTCAAAGAACTGATCAGCGACCTCGGACTCTCGATCACCACCATGGGTGGCAATTCCGTGTTCCTCAACGGCAAACGTTATTCCACACTGGAAGATGTTGCAGACGGGCTTGGTCAGGAAGTCCGGAACGGCTGGCAGCGGTTTCACAACGCTGCTCAGGATTCCATCAGCCCGCGCGAATTCTATGCATCTGATAATTCTGAACTCGTGACGGCTGCCTGCCCTGCGGACCAATTCGTCATCCCGCCGCGTTTCGACTCTCTCCAGGCCCAGATCACGCCCTCGGCACTGCACACCTTTCTGGCAACCATGATTCACAGCGATCTGGCCGCCGAATGGTCACAGACAGACGTCACGTATGGGCTGCAGAACTATCTGATGAACCATCCGCGGTACATGCAGTTGTACAGCATTGCGGGTGGGAACGAGCAGTTGATTCATCGGCTGGCCGAGTCGACTCCGATGCAGCTTAAACTGGAACATCAGGTGCTCTCCGTCGAACGTCTTTCAGACGGACAGATGCGGCTGCAGATTCGCCATCAGCAGCAGATTCATGCAGAAGACTTTGATTATGTGGTCCTGTGCCTGCCCATCCAGCATCTGCACTCCCTGACCTTTCCCGCCCCCGCGCTGGCAGCTGCCATGCAGCGGCATCTGCAGCAGTTCGATCATCCGGCTCATTATCTGCGAGTCACTCTGCTGTTCCGACAGCCGTTCTGGAAAACATGGCTGACCGACTCATGGTGCATGCTGGATGCCTGGGGTGGCTGCTGCCTTTATGATGAAACTTCGCGACAACCAGACCCCGAGTGCGGAATTCTGGGATGGCTGTTCGGCGGCGACGCAGCTGTAGAACTCAGCAGCCTGACGGACGAGCAGCTGATACGGACGGCGCTGGACACACTGCCAGCTTCCCATCAGCTGGCTCAGGAATTGCTGCTGGAGGGGCATATCCATCGCTGGATTAACGCCGTCAGTGCGTTACCCGGCGGCGAACAACCGACGCGGCTTGACCTGCGACATCAACCCGATCCCGCTGATCATCCGCGACTGTTTGTCACAGGCGACTATCTGTTTGATTCCACACTCAATGGCGTGCTGGATTCGGCCGAATGTGTCGCATCGTGGATTGTTGCTGAACTGGAAAACCGGCCATTACCCAATCGATAAGAATCTGGACACCAGCGTGGACACCGCAGCAGACCGCATTCATTTTCCCGACGCCACAGTCCGACCGATACTGCTGGCAAGGCAGATTCCGCCTGGCTGGCAGCAGCAGCAAATCGGATCGCCGGTATTCCGCAGGCATATCAACGTGGGTTTCGGTCCGCCGCAAAGGCTTTCGGACAGAAGCCCGGCGACAGATCAGCATACTGTGGCACTCCTCTCAGTACCTGACTCCGCAACTGATGCTCGATATTCCCTGCAGCAACCGGCTGCTGCCTTGCTTACTGACTGGGTTGCTGAAACTCAGCTGGAGGAAGACGGTCCGCCGCAGGTAATCCAGCTGCAGGGAGTTCTGATGTGCGCTGGTTCCACCCGCATCGCTGTCTCGGGATCGCCCGAAAGAATGCAGGCTGTCACAGGCGCCGTCCTGGAACACTTCTGGCTGCAGTCTGAAATCCGCCGGCTTGAACAGCAGACAGCGGACCGCTGGCAGGAACTGGAAGAAGACACGCCGGCAGCCTTTGAACTCACCGAGCCACTGCTTGAGCGTCGCCAGCAGCTGCAGCAGCGATTCCAGCTCGTGATTGCCGCTCGAGCCACTCTGACCAGACTGGCTCCATTGATCGACTGTCCCGCAGTCTGGCCTCCCACACTGGCCAGCCAGGCCTCAGAACGCCTGCGAGAAAAATCCCGACTGCCTGATCGACTGCAGATTCTGCGAGAACAGCTGGAAGTCTATGAGCAGGTTTATGAGCAGTGTGGCCAGCGCCTGAGCGATTTCAGCAGCAGTCGCAAAAGCCAGAACCTTGAATGGATCATCATCGTACTGCTGGCGGCTGAACTACTGCTGCTGGTTGTGGATCTGCTCAGCAGTCTCTCGGAAACGACCTGATTTCGACCGCCTGTATTCTGTCATTCCCGTGTCTCCCCACCCCTCGTCGCTGGCCATTTCACATGCGTTATCGTTCCATCGACCTGCTGCGAGCCTACGCCATCGCCGTTATGGTCATGGTCCATTTTCTTGAGAACCTGGCTGGTACACGTGACTGGAGTCCTGATGGGTTCGGGGCTCCGATCTTCGCATTCCTCACCGGGGTCAGCTATCGCCTGTGGCTGGTCAGCCGTCAGCAGCGATCCATCAGCGACAACCAGATCTCAAAAGAGACTTTGCGTCGTGGCCTGTTCCTTGGCGGACTGGGCTTCATGTTCAATGCCTTCGTCTGGCTGCCCGACGATCTGTTTACATGGGATGTCCTGACGTTCCTTGGTGCCTCAATGTGGGTCCTGAATGTTGTGCGAAAGATGCCTGTGCCGGCCGCGCTGCTGACAATCGCACTTGCCATTCTGCTCAGTCCTGTGCTGCAGCAGATTACGGAGTATGATGCCTGGTGGATCAACGGTTACTTTGAAACCGAGCAGACGCTTTCTGAGTTGCTGACAGGCTTTCTGGTCACGGGATACTTCCCTGTTTTCCCGTGGATTGCCCTGCCACTGATCGGCTTCCTTTCAGCTCCGGCATTGCTGGGCCTTCCGCGCACCCCCGCGCTGCAGCGTGGACTGTGGTGTCGGGTTGCTGTGGTGCAGGTGCTGCTGGTGGCCATCCTGCTGATGCTCAGACAACTGACTTCGTGGGGACAGCTCTGGTTGCCTCGGTGGAGTATGTTTCCGGCCTCTCTTTCGTATATGACAGCGGCCCCGGGCATCATCGTGCTGCTGCTTACAACACTGCATGTACTGCTTGACGAACGTGCTGCGATCAAGCTGCCGGACTGGATGCTGTCGCGAGCGCAACGATTCAGCCGCTACTCACTGACCATCTATCTCCTGCATCACGTCGCACATCTTTGGCCACTCTGGATGTATGGGCTGTGGAAAACGGGAGAACCGTCGGTCTACTGGGGGCAGGCACTTTCCTGGTGGCCCGCTTTCCTGCTGTCGGTCGTGTTTCTGCTGCTCAGCGACAGGCTGCTGCATTGGATCGAGCGACGCAGGATACCGACACTAGAGAACCTGATGCGCTGGCTGTGCGAGTGAGCATCAGCGACCGTCGCAACCGCGGAATCAACGACGGAAGGCTGGCCTGCCCTCAGTTGCAACCACGCCTGCGAACGATTGCCAGTACTGCTACTGCACTGCCGATCAGGGCCCCGGTGAAATGTGACAGTGGGACTGGAACGAAGGAGTGATCACCTACAAACAGCGTATGACCGACAAAGACTTCTGCCGCGATCTTCAGAAACTGACTCAGCACGGCAATGGTGGCGATCGCCGTGCCTGATCTTCGTCCTGCCTGCAGCTCCTCCCCGAGAATCATAGCGGCTGCCAATGCAAACAATGCCGAATCCACCCCGCTTAACCCACGATAGCACAGCAGATCCGGCGCACTGATCAGGACACTGAATGGAATCAGACCAGCCGACCACGCCACGACCCGGCGAAAGGCCTGTGGCCAGCGAGTCTCACAGAGCAGACCGGCCGAGAGAAATACCAGCACATCCCACAGGCAATGATCCCATGACCAGTGCAGCAGATGACAGCAGGCCAGTCGCCAGAGGGAACCGACAGCGAGGCGGGCAAACTGCAGCTCCAGTGCAGTCTGCAACTCAGAGCTGGTCTGCAGCAGCAGAGCCAGCGTACTGAGCGTCAGCACCAGAGGTGCGGCTGCCACCAGACTGAGCAGGGGCTGCCACGAGACATGCATCATCCCGGCCATGCGGTGGCTGTGCCAGACACAGCCACCGCTGCATTCCATCCGGTCCATAAGTCACCTGTTTCTCATCAGACACTGCAGGAACCGGAGGAATTGCGACGACGACTGGCCCACGCTGCCCCGGCGAGTCCGAGGACCGCCAGACCGGAGAGCGGATCAATGGCCCCACCGCCGCCCCGGCTGGATACGCTGGTACGCACTGCATTACGAGACATTATGGGCGCCGTCGAGGTCGGAGCGGATGCTGGGGAATTGCCCCAGACCAGATCTCCGGGCTGCGTCACCACGGGCGTGGCTGGTGCTACTGACTGCGTCACATTGCCATCAGGCGTCGACGCAGCGTCAGTTGATGCTGGAGCTGTCGTTGGGGCAGTCTGTGCGGTCGACGGATCAGCTGGCTGAGGACCAGTGCGGGCAAGGGCCGCATCACGCAGCGCCTCAAGCTGCTGAGCAAGTCGCATTCTGGCCGCATCGTCACGCTCAACCCGAGTCGCATTGCGGCGAGCAATCTGCCACCGCTGAAACTCAGAGTCATTTTCCAGAACCAGAAACGATGCATATTCACTGACGATCGAATATCCTTCGCACAATGTCACAATATCTGCAGCCAGCGCAGGTGTCTCACCACTGCGACGAATCTCGGACATCTTCTGCTGGACCTGCTCGTACGCCCACATCCGTTCGATTTCGGGGTTGTCATCATTCAGTTCCGGCAGGACCACATCCACAGACTGCTGCATCGGCTGTCCCTGAATGGTGGCTGACACAGTGACTTTTGCCGCGCCGGGCTTCCGATAACGTCCGTAAATCCGCAGCGGTGCACCATAAAACAGATCCGGCAGTTCCCGCGGCGTGACGTCGTAAATCTCTGCATCAGCCAAATCAATCTTTACCTCGGCCGCTGCAGGCCGCATCAGCTTGCGACGGAACAACTGAGCCTGCCGTTCAAAATCATCCTCCTGCGAAACAAAAGCTGCAAGGCCACCGGCTCCCTCAGCCAGCTGCTTCAACAATGGACGATTGACTTCATTGCCAATCCCCACGCAGAAGACCCGCACACCATCCGGAGCCTGTTCAATCAATCGGACCAGTTCCGTCTGCTCCCCGAATTCGGTCATCCCGTCCGACAGCAACACCACATTCAACGGTCGATCGGAGTCACGGTACTTATAGGCTGTCTGCAGTGCGGGCCGCAAAACCGTACCACCACGAGCCTTTTGTGATGCAAGATAGTCGCGAGCCGATTTCTTTGAAGCATCATTCACCTCGGTCATAGTACCAAAATGCAGATCCGGCACACTGCTGAACGTCACGACTTCAAATCGATCTCGCTCGCCCAGCGCATCCAGAAAGGACTGCACAGTGCTGACAGACTGAACCAGTTTTCCCTGGGCCGACATGCTTCCGGAGATGTCCATCAGGAACACGTAGTCCATACCACCGGTTTCAGTATCCAGTTCCGGACCCGCCGTCATCGTCAGCAGGAAGTAACCATCCTCACCGTTTTTCCGTGACGTAACGACATCAATCCCCGTGCGCGGACGTTCGACGTCAAACCCAATCACTACGTCACGTGCCAGACTGCCACCGGCAGTTTCCAGACTGGCTCGCACATACTCAGCCGCATGATTGCCAACCACAAATTCCTCAGGATGCGATGGACTGAAGAATTTCTGAATGGGAATGACACTCTTCACATCAACAGTCATCGAGAATCGACCGTGAACCTTTGAGTCAATTTCGGGGCGTGTCGTGGTGGCCAGCGGATAGACGTACGTTGCGGTGTCATGGTCAAAATCCAGCTGTTGCTGCCATGTCAGCCAGATCTCCTGCTCTGCTCCAGGTGCAATCGGGAAAATGCGCAGCTCAAACGTCCGAAAATCCGTCTGCTCCAGCAAACCGGGATCACGCTTCACCGCTTTGTAACTGTTATAAATTTCCCTCGCTCGTTTTTTCTCGACGACCTCTCCCGTCATTTCACGACCGCCGATCATCATCCGAAAGTTGCTGACGCTGGCTCCCTTCGGCACGGGAAACGTATACAAAGCCTCCACCACTCGCGACTCGGTGTTCCGAAACTTCTGATAAACAGTTGTGACCGCAATCCCGTTATTAATGACGACATTCACATCGTGCTGCTCGATACGCAGCACACCACCAAGACCTCCATCAGCAATCAGCAAACCTGAAGCCGACACGGACTGCCCGGCCAGCAACGAGACCAGCAGACCGCCCAGCAGTATGGCTGCACACGATTTCCTGTGACCATTACCTGACACGTATCTCATCGAATTGACTCCTCTGAACTGATGTTCCAAAAAGTTCCAATCAGTCACTTATGCAGGACTGATGCCATTCATCAACAAACAGTTCCACATGCGGAAAAGAGCCTTTTTTCCGCTGATTTTTTCTCCGTGGCGGCAAACAGCACTCTTTCACAGACAACAAATGAATGCCCGACGGACAAAAAAAGACAGAACGCACGGCAGATGTCGACGTTAGTCGCTGTTCCTGACACGGACGAATCCTCTGGACACGTCTGCAAGTTCCCGTTTAGATTGCCCGCCCCTTTCGCTCTCACAAACTTCTGCACTGCTCAGTCAGCCTGCCGCAACTTTCAAAATCTGCAGTTTGCCCCCTGTCTGTCTTAATGAGCCCAAATCGCTTCTACTGGCCCCCGTGAGGTGTCTATGCGAACTGGCCCCGGAATGCTGCTGCTGCTAATCCTGCTGTCAGTTCCTGGATGCACTATCGACGGCGCAGAACCCGCCGAGATGAGTGGATTGCAGAGCGCTGAGGTGCATCCGGTCACCTCTTCCGGAAATTCCTTTCACAAAGCCGGACGATCAATCAAGCGGGCACTGGATAAGCGACATCTGGCGGATCGTACGGCCGTTTATACGGGGCTTGGCGGAGCAGATACTCCGCTGACCGCAGCAGCCGATCTGGGCGTACTGCGTTACTCAAGTGACTCAATCGAGCATCGATTGGCACTGCGCGGCATGGTTGGCACCGGCGACAGCGACTTACTGGCAGGCCTGGATACTGGTCTGCGTTTTCAGCTGCCAGCGACGATCACGCCGTTCGTTGGAGCGGGGTTGTTTGGCGGTATGAGCCTGCTGAAACGACCGGCCGAAGATGACAATGTTGACAACGACAACGATGATTCCATTGATGAAGACGGTGAGACGAAGAATCATTTCTATTTTGCCCTGTATCCGGAGATCGGCGTCAGCTGGTGGCTCACCTCGAAAACTCGCGCCACATTCAGCATCCAGCGGCACATCTCCACTGCCGGTCGTGATCTTGACTACACTTTCTTTGGCCTGAGCTTTGCAAGACTGCAACAACCTGACGCAGACACTCCCCGCCGTCGCCCGGTCCAGGAATCCCCGCCACTGACTGATCCTGATTTCACAGAACACCTGCAGCAACAACAGTCCGCTGACACACCGGACTTGCCGAACACAATTCCCGATAGTACCGAAGTTTCAGAGCCAACGGATTCTTCCGCTGAGGGCGTTTCAACGTATGATTCCGAGCAGGCACAGCCCTGACGCTCCCGCCCATCGGTCCCCATACCTCCGCCTGATTCGCGATTTTATGATCCGTTTTCCTGTCACGTCATCCCGCACGCACGATCACAGCCTCATGCGCCGCCTGGTGTATCTCCTTTGCGTACCACTGTGCGTTTTGCAGGGGGCGTACGCACGGGCTCAGGACCAGTCGCAAACCGCCGCGACTCAGCACTTTGATATCGTCATCTGCTCGGCCAGTCCCGCAGGGATTGCCGCAGCACTCGCAGCAGCCAGCGAGGGCTGTACTGTGCTGCTGACTGACACAGCGTCACGAGTTGGCGGTATGCTGACTGCCGGACTGTCACACTCCGACTTCCGCACCTTCGCCTCACTCACCGGCACCTTCCTCGAATTCTCTCGTCGCGTTGAACGACACTACCAACAGACCTATGGTGCTGATTCCGCTCAGGTGCAGCACAGCTTCCGCGGTACTCACGGAGAACCTCGAGTCAACCAGTTGATCCTTGAGCAGATGCTGGCTGAGTTTCCGCAAATCACCGTACTACTGCAGACACAACTGCAGTCTGTTGCACGCACAGCGAACGGCAAGCGCATCCAAAGCCTGCGATTTCAGTCCTTGCCTGCAACAGCCGCAACGCCTGACTCAGCTCATGCGATACCACCTGCAGAATTCTCTGTGACCTGCGGCCTGGCAATCGACGCATCGTGTGAAGGTGATCTGCTGGCACTCAGCGGTGAACCGTGGCAGACGGGACGTGAGTCTGCCGGTCAGTATGCGGAATCACTGGCCCCGGCCGTGGCAGACCAGCAACTGCAGGCCTCCAACTTTCGCTTTATTCTCACACAGGACCCAGCCAATCGACTGCCGCTCACGGCACCCCGGAACTATCGTCGCGAACACTTTACCGACATACTTGAGATTCTTGCTGACCAACGTATCCGGTCGGTCTTCGGTGATCCGGGCAACTGTCTGTTCAAGGCTCACCAGCCATCGCTGCCCAATGGGAAATATGACATCAACGATGTCTCTGATGGATTAGCGCGTCTATCGATTCCCGGATTGAATTTCCGCTGGCCTGTGGCCACAGGAATCGAACGTGCGGAAATCTTCTCGGCCCACCTGCAGGATCAGGTTGGGTTGCTCTTCTTCCTGCAGCATGACCCGCAGGTGCCTGAATCCATTCGCAGAGAAGCCTGCGAATGGGGCTGGTGCCGAGACGAGTTTCCTGAAACAGGTGGACAGCCACCAGAGCTGTACCTGCGAGAGGGACGACGTATGCAGGGGTTGCACATCAGCATTCAGCGAGACAGTGAACATGCCCCCAACGATGCTCGAGCCCTGCTGCACTGTGATTCGATTGCCGTCGGAGACTATGGTCATAACTGCCATGGCACCGGCCGCGAGGGCACAAGGTTCCTCGGCAAACACACGGGAGAGTTCTATCAGCAGACACCTCCCATGCAGATCCCGTACGGTGTGATCGTTCCGAGACAAACAGAGAATCTGCTGGTTCCCGTAGCCGTCAGCTCGTCACACGTGGGCTACTCTGCCCTGCGTTATGAACCCATCCGCATGTCGCTGGGGCAGGCCGCTGGATTTGCAGCAGCTCAGGCCATTCGTGATCAGATACCCGTTCAGCAATTGCATGTGCCTGCACTGCAGCTGAAGTTGATTTCCCAGGGTTCAGCCGTGATCTACGTCAGCGATGTCGCTCCACAGCACCCGGACTTTGCTGCTGTCCAGTGGTGGGGTTTGCTGGGTGGCCTGCACGGACTTGCTGCGACTCCGGAACCAGCCAATCTACGTGGCCCCAGGCTCACGGGGCAGTATTTCGCCGAATTCCCGCTGCACGCTGCCGAACTTTCACTGCCCCTGACTGCCGAACAGGCTCTGCGATGGCAGACCATCGCGCTGATCGCCGGTATTCCACAGTCAAAGCTGCCACAAATCACCAGTCAGATCACTCGCGGGGATTTCATCCGCTTCGTGCATAAGCACAGCATGCGGACACCACCAGCCACCGACAATCGCACACTGCTTCCGCACGCAGCCCCGCGATTTCACCCGGCAGCAGTTCCCGGGACTCATCCGCCCGGTGAAGTCGACAACCAGCAACTTGCCGCCCTTGTTGTCCGTAACAGCGAAGTACTGCCAGGTATCGTCGTCGACGACTGTGATGCCCACCTTGAAGGTGACTGGCAGTATTCCACACATACCCCGCCGTATGTCGGACGAGGATACCTGCACGACAGGAACACCGGGAAAGGCCGGAAGTCCGCCACCTATCAGCCCAGCCTGCCGGCAGCGGGATGGTACGAAGTACGACTGTCCCACTGCCACAATATTCGCCGCTCAACAGACACACTGATCACCATCAGTCATGCTGACGGTGAAACTACACTGCGAATCAATCAACAGCAGACCCCGGAACACGCGGGGCTGTTTCGCACACTGGGCTCTTTCCGCTTCAATGCCGGTCAACAACACTGGGTACGAATCGCCAATGCTGATACCGAGGGCAAGTACGTGATTGCCGATGCCGTGCAGTGGCTACCCACGGCTCCGCAGAAATGAATCCTGAACGCGCATCGCTGCCCAGCACAATCGATGGACAGCACACGCTACTGAATCACGGCGCCGCACTCTGCGACCTGGACATCGCCTTCAGCCAGGCATACAGCGAATCGCCGATCTGCAGATAGCCTTCCGCTGCGGGATGCACGCCGTTGTTCAGTCGCCGCAACTGTACTGAACTCCGCAGATTTGCCGGTTCAGTCACCGCCGGATAATTGTGCACGCAATCCAGATTCAAATGAGTCGGTACCACATGCACATGCTCAGATTCACGCCCCGCAAACCGCTCCAGAAGACATTCCAGCAGCCGATGCTGATTCCGACGATACTGCCAGCGAGTCTGACCGCTGCCATAATTGGCCCCGAAGGCATCCTGAGTCGCAGCGGGAGGAACCGGCAGCAATACCGCAAAATCCACCTCCGGCCCCGCCGACCGAACCATGGAAAACAGAACGTCAAAGTCGCCAATGATCTGCTGAATCCCCGCCTCCAGACCAGACTCGTCCAGCCCAAAGACATCATTGGGACCAAGAAACACAGCGACCACGTCCGGCAATTGACCACCATTCGTTTCCATGCAGTACCGACGAAAGTCCAGCTGGGGCTTCCCGTCTGCGTCCGCATACAAAAATGGGCTGCCCCGCTGACGGTAATCACCAGCCCGCGCGGTACCAGTAAAATGAGTCGCAAATCGCCGCGCTGTCCATCCCCCATAGCCCTCGTGACGCACTGCACCCAGTGTCTCACCTGGGCCATGAGTCCCCAGCAGTGTTACACGAGGATTCCCGGGGGAATCACACAGCTGCAGCAGATGCTGCGGATACACCGATGCATGCGTCAGACTGTCACCAATCAGCAGCAGTGACAGGGATGCGTCCGCTCCCGCATCGGCAGGAACAACACGCAGGCGAGTCTTACCGCGAGCCACCACAGTGTGGGACTGATCCCGCACCTCCAGAGTCAGGTCATGCACGCCCACATCAGCGGCCAGTGGCGTCAGAGCCCAGCGGTCGACCTGCTGTCGACCCTTCGCACAAATCACATCAAATGCGTAATTCGCCGGATTCAGAACCAGCACGGCGTTGTCAAAATACAGGTTTGTCTCAAGCCCCACCACCGCCGGAATTTCCGGAGGCAGAGCCAGTCGCACAGCACCAGTATTCTCAGCCGCACCCGCGGACTCCTGCGGATCCCCTGCCAGCACTTGCGATGCCCCGCAAACAAACGCCGGAAACACAAACAGCAGCAGCAGCAGCAGACTGGCCAACCCACTTCTGAACATCCCACCGCCCTCCATTCACAGCAGAGCATACACCAGAATCTGTATCCCCAGTGCCAGCCCCGCACTGATCCGCAGATCAGCATCCCAGCGATACGCCCCCTGCGATGGCAGAACTCGCTCACGTGGCAATCGCCACACCCAGATCAACAGCAGTACAGGCAATGCCAGAAACAAACCGCGCACAACACCCGGAGGTACCATCAGCAGATAAGCCCGCAACCAGTCGCCCACTGTATGCAGAATTGTCATCGCTTAGCCTTTTCTGAAACTCGGCCATTGCTCAACAAAAATACCCGCCCCCGTGACGACACGTCTTCAGGCACGCTCAGCAGGAAATGGAATGACGTCTGACAATTGATCCATGCCAGCCGCAATCATCACCAGCCGATCAAAACCCAGCGCCACTCCGGAACATTCCGGTAATCCAGCCTCCATCGCTTTCAATAACCCGGAAGCACCCGGCAGGATGTCCGTAGTCCCCTCTGCTCGTTTCTGATTCTGCAGCTGATCGCGACTTCGCAGTTCCACCGGATCCGTCAGCTCCTGATAGCCATTACAGAGTTCCAAACCCCGAATATACAGCTCAAATCGTCTGGCGACCCGTGGCTCAGATTCTGTAGTGACTGCCAGTGCCGCCTGACTGGCAGGATAATCGCACAGAAATTCCGGGAACTCCAGTCCGTCTCGCTGTCCCAGCTGCGGTTCAATGCAGAAACCCAGCAGCAGATTCAGCAGCTCATCACGCCCCAACATCCCCGACTCCGGTAGAATCACACCCCGACCCTCGGCTGCCTGCCGAAGCTCACTGTCATCAGTGTCGAAGACCGCCAACCGCAGGCTCCGCTGAAATGCCTCAGCGTAAGTGGTCACCCCAAACTGGCCTCGACACCACAGCGGCACCTCACGCCCCAGACTGCGACACCCCGCCGCGACCACCTCACAGACCAGCTGCTCTGTGAACAGCACCTGCTGCCGCCAGTCTGTCCCGACACCATACCACTCCAGCATCGTAAACTCAGGGTTGTGACGCTGCCCCAACTCGCCGCCCCGAAACACGCGTCCAACCTGAAAGATGGAACCGGAACCTGCAGCCAGCAGTCGCTTCATAAACGCTTCTGGTGACGTCTGCAGATACCAGTCCGTACCCGACTGCTGAACTCGCAGAGGATCCAGCCACGCATCCACAACCACATCACGGGACAAACACGGAGTCTCGACTTCCAGATAATTGTGGCGTCCAAAAAACTCACGCACCGCCGCCAGCATCGCCGCTCGAGCCCGCAATACCAACAACGAACAGCTCGGACGCCACTCAGCACCTCGGCCACTCATTGTGACCTCGCGGAAGAACCTGCACCCTGCTCCGTCAGAACCCAACGCACGGCATTTGCCAGTCGACGCATCCCCTCGCGAATCCCATCCGGACTCTGAACCCCAAAACTCAAACGCATTTCACACCGAGGCCGTGACGGCCAGTCCTGCGGATAACAAAGCTCACCCGGCACATACATCACCTTATCCACCTGAGTCGCACGGCGGAACAGGACACTGTCGAAGCCCGTTCCAATCGATTCCGGCAGACGCATCCAGACGTACATCCCACCCTCCGGGCGAAACCACGTCACTCCGGGGATGTCGCCAAACTCCCGCTCGGCTGCCTCCAGCATCGCGTCACGCTTGACTCGGTAACCGTCGCGCACTCGCTGCACATGCTGATGATAGGTGCGCTCCCTGATCGCTCGAGCCACCACGTGCTGATTCAGATGCGCCGAACCAAAATCCTCATTCCCCTTCAGATCCGACAGTGGCTTCACAAGCACCTGCGGGACCACTCCCAGGCCAACCCGAATTCCCGGTGAAAAACTTTTGGAAAACGTCTGAGCAAGAATCACCGTGTCCCGCTCACGATCACATGACCAGATGCTGGGCGGTGACTGACCGTCATACCGCAGCTCGCGGTAAGCCGCATCCTCCAGCAGAAAAATCCGCGACTCCCGGGAATACTCGCGAGCCAGAGCAAGCAGGGCTGGTCGACGATCTGCCGAAACACTGACACCGGATGGATTCTCAAAATCACTGACGACATAAATCAGCCGCACGCGCCCCAGCAACCCTGACTGCTCCAGTCGCTGCAGGGCCGCACGCAGTGCCACCGGACACATCCCCTGCTGGTCAGACTGCACCGGAACAATACTGGCCCCCACCGCCTGCAACACTCCCAGAAACACGAAGTAGGTCGGCGCCGCCACCAGACAGATGTCGCCCGGATTGAACAAGGCCTGTGCCAGCAGAGCCAGCAGCTGCTGAGACCCGGTCGTCAGAAACAACTGCGATAACGGCAGATCTGCAAGTCGGTCAGTTCGCTGCTCCAGCTCCGCCAGATAATCCCGAAAGACCCGCCGCAAAGGCTCCGGACCCTGCGTCGTGCCATACTGCAGCAATTTGCGACCGGCAGCTGCATCCAGCAGGACCTGACCCACCGTCTCACGCACCAGATCCACCGGCAGCGACTGCTCATCCACCAGTCCAGCTGCAAGCGAGATACAGTCGGCGTTCTCCACCGCCTGCTGCATCAGAAAACCAATCGCCTGATCCGCAGATCGCAACGCCTGTTCGCTCAGCCTGAGCACCGCCTGCGTCATCTTCACTCCCTCCATCACACTTCACAACCACGTTCCCGGTTCCACCAGCCTCAACAGTACAGCCAATTAATGGTCCGCTTTGGAATGGCGACCATGTGAAGCTGCAGGCCGCGGCGCTTCCACGCCACCCAGAGCAATCCGCACCTGCTGCTCCACCATCGCTCGATAACGCCCCCCGCTGCTCATCAGCTCGGCATGCGTCCCCGTCTGCAGAATTCGACCTGCCTCCACAACACAAATCACATCGGCCGATGCAATCGTACTGAGACGATGAGCAATCACAAAACACGTCCGCCCACGCATCAGTCGCCCCAGACTCTGCTGAATCAACTGCTCACTGTCCGTATCAAGGTTGCTGGTTGCCTCATCCAGAATCAACAACCGAGGATCTGCAAGAATGGCCCGCGCGATTGCCAGCCGCTGACGCTGACCTCCACTCAATCGCACTCCCCGCTCTCCGATCACCGTCTGCAGACCAAGCGGCATTCGCTGAATGAATTCCAGAGCATTCGCGGCTTCGGCGGCGTCCAGAATCTGCTGCTCAGTCGCATGCCGACAGCCATACGAAATGTTGGCCGCAATCGTTCCGTCAAACAAAAACACGTCCTGCTCAACCACCCCCAGCAGCGAACGATAACTTTCCACATCAAACTGCCGCAGATCCTGGTCGTCCAGCAGCACACAACCCTCCGTCGGGTCGTAAAAACGAGCCACAAGGTTGCAGAGTGTCGTCTTGCCGGCACCACTGGGCCCCACCAAAGCTACCGTCTGACCAGCTGCCACCCGCAGATTGATATCACTCAAAGCTGCCTGATCAGTTCCCGGATACAGAAAACGCACGCCCTGAAATGTGATGTCACCACGCACCGCCTGTCGATTCACCCGCAAAGACGATGCTCCGGATGGCATCTCCTGAGGCTCAGCCAGCATGTCCAGCACACGATCCAGTCCACTGAGACTGTTCTGGAACTGCGTCGCACTGGTGGCCAACGCAGCCAGCGGTTCCAGCAGCATCACCAGATACACCAGAAACATCATCAGATCGCCAGCCGTCATCACCCCCGTCGTCACACGCCAGCCACCGTAAAATAACAGACCGGCCGAAGCGATCGGGATCAAAGCCTCCCAGACAATCTCGACGATTCGCATCCACCACCACGCATAGAGCTCCTGCCGAGCCATCATGTTGTTCTCCAGCGAGAACCGCCATGCTTCCCGACGCTGCCGACTGAAAGCACGCACAATCCGGATCCCGGCAAAGGACTCGGCTGCACCCGCATCAATCTGCTCACGCTGCTTCCGAATGGCACGAAACTGAGGTCGAATGCTGTTGATCCACGCCCGGTGAGTCACAAACACCGTCGGCAACAACACAACCGCTCCCAGTAGCAGTGTCCAGTCTACCCACGCAAGCACTGCAAAACTGCCCGCCAGCTGAATCACAGCACGCCACGGATTATACAGCAGACCAAAAACCAGCTCCCCGACGCTGCCACCATCCTCACGCAGAATCGATGCCACACCACCCGAACGCAGCTCCTGCACCCGATGCAACGGCAGCCGAACCGCATGCTCAAAGACACGCCGACGGATGTCCAGCTGAATAATCTTGGAAATTCGAGTGGCGTGCCAACGGCCCCAGATGTGGATCACAATCTTCAGCAGCGAAACCGCCGTAACCACGATCACAACAGCACCCAGAAGTCTGACAGGCGTTCCCAGCAGCGAGATCGAACGCAGAGGCAATGGCAGGGGCCGGCCATTCAAGGCGTAGTCAATGACAAACTTGGTGCCAGCCGGAGGAATCAGACCCAGCAGGGTCGAAATACTGACCGTCACCAGAGCCAGCACAAGACTGCCACGATAGGGCCGCAACAGCGAAAGAAATTCGCGGATCAGCGTGCCCGAAGATCGCACACGCTCTTTCGCCGAACGCGCTACACCCACGGAATGCACACTGCCGCCAGGCAGCTGCCGCAGCTTCACCTTCCGCCGATGCTGCGAAAACCGCTGCCGGCTGCTGACGGATGACGCAGAACCGTCGGCCGCGACCTGAGCCGCTGCTGCGGAAGACACGGAAACTTCACCCGCAGGATCAGGGGAAGACGGTGGGGATGGTACGCTCGGCTGTCTGATGCTCATGCCGTATTCTAAGCGCTGGGCGGATTCGGTCGAGAGTGGCTGGGCCGATTCCGGGAACTCGCTGCAGATCGTCGATCGTGACAAAAGGACCGTGAACCTGACGGTCCGCAATGATGCGACTGGCCAGGGCAGGCCCCACACCCTCCAGCTGCATCCACTCCACCCAACCCGCCTGGTTCACGTCAATCAGAAATCCAGTCTCAGACTGGTGAGCACGAGTCACAACCAGAGGATCAGGACGCTTGCTGCTGGCCCAGAACCACTGCAGCAGCAACAGGCCGCAACTGAGCCCAATCAGTACCCGAAATCCAGGCAGCTCGCGACTTAAAGAACGAATACGCTGTGGACGCTGCTGCCCCTGCACCCCAGCCTCACCCGGCAAGGCCTGCGCCCCGGCCCCTGCTGCCCCCCGCCGAACTTCACTGGATGGAGCCACCGAGACCCGATTGATATCAAATACCTGAGACATGATGGGCCACCCCTTCCCCTCTGCCACAACGAATCAGTGAGATTGGCTTTTCACTGCTAGTGGCCGTATCTGTTGCCACCCCATATTCAGCTCTGATCTTTGAACAGGTTCATGTGCGAATTCCAGAAAAAAACAGCACACGAACACGCTATTCGGTCAACCCAAGTGCAATCTGACGGCTTGAGGTGTTTTCGCAACGCCCCGCACCGTCCTGACTGCTCCCTCGGAAAACCCGACGAAAAATCCGCCGCGCGATGAAGAATTCACCAGCACCGAATCCTGCAGCTCGCAAATTCCTCGCCCTTCCGCGGTTTCCAGAAGATGGCACCGGATTTGCATCTCCGAATCGGCGAGTGCCGGCACTGCTACTGCACCGGAATTTCCACACCCCGAAAAACGGATGTCTTCGCTCCATGAATTCGGCCCGCAAGCGAGCTTTTACGCTGATTGAACTGCTGGTGGTTATTGCCATTATCGCCATCCTCGTGGCCTTGCTGCTGCCAGCCGTGCAGCAGGCTCGCGAAGCCGCACGTCGCACGCAGTGTCGGAACCATCTGAAACAGATTGCCCTCGCGATTCACAACTACGAGTCGACTTTTGGCCAGTTTCCTCCGAGTATGGCCATCAATCCCGCGATCACTGCGAATTCGTCATGGTCAATTCACGGACGAATCCTGCCGTATCTGGAACAGGTGAACCTGTATCAGCAGATCGACCTCAGCATGGCATGGGGCAATTTTCCGGTGATCAGCAATTTTCGGGTGCCGATCTATGCCTGTCCTTCGGATCCCAAATCTGACCGAGCTCGGGACACCGGTACGAACGGAATCTTTCTGCTGCCCACGTGTTATGGCTTCAATTTCGGTACGTGGCTGATCTTCAACCCGACGACGCGTCAGGGGGGTGATGGCATCACGTTTCCAAATTCGCGCATTCGCGTCGCCGACATTACCGACGGCACCAGCAACACTCTGCTGGCATCCGAAGTGCATGCGTGGACCGCCTATACTCGCAACGGAGGGCCACCATCGACAGCCATCCCCAACACGGCGGCCGAAGTTGCCACCTATGCGAACTCGGGCCTGCGTGACCGCATCCTGCCTGGTACAAGGGACGGCACCGGTCACACGGAATGGGCCAACGGGCATTCCCATCACAGCGGTTTCACGACCACACTGCCACCCAACACCAATGTGGTGTTTGTGGACAACGGGGTGACCTACAACAACACGGACTATGCATCGCGACAGGAGGGCAGTTCGCTGACGTCAGTCAGCTACTCCGTACTGACCTCCCGCAGCTATCACACGGGCAGTGTCAATTCAGCACTCAGTGATGGATCAGTGCGGACCTTCAGTTCATCCATTGATCAGCGAGTCTGGCGGGGTCTGGGCACGCGTGACAGCGGTGAAGTCCTGGGAGAATTCTGATTTCCCGGTCCTCTGTGCCGCATTTCTGCAGAACGCACGTGCCCGTTGTGGCGAACTCGCGATCCACGCCGTACAATTCTGACCGATTTCCACTGCTTCGATTTTGGAAAAGCCTGCCAGGAATTCACTTTCATGCGTCAAGCGTTCATCTCCGCTGTCTCCCTTCGGGGCGCCTGCCTGCTGGGTCTGGCGTATCTGCTTTCCGGGCTTTGTGTGGTCGCTGATGACATCACTGAAATGCAGAAAAAGGCGCTGCAGTTTCTTGAGGTCACTCAGGATCCTGGTGGTTCATGGACCACAAATGAGTCTGTCGGTATCACAGGACTTGTAACGTCCGCTCTGGTCCAGAGTGGTCGTGGTCCTGATGACCCGGTTGTGGCTCGCAGCCTGAAATTCCTTGTCGGGATGCAGCAGCCAACCGGTGGTATCCATGCACCAGCCAGCCGACATCAGAATTATGAAACCTGCATTGCTATGATGGCACTTGCTCAGGCCGGTCGTGATGGCCGATTCGATTCGCAGATCAGCAAGGCTCAGCAGTTTCTGCGTGACCTGCAGTGGGATGCCGGTGAGGGTGTGGAAAGCAGTGACGGCGCCTGGGGTGGTGCCGGCTACGACAGCAAACAGCGTCCCGATATGTCCAATACTCAGTTCCTGCTTGAGGCACTAAAGCAGTCTGGCGTCCCAGCAGACGATCCCGCCATGCAGAAGGCGCTGGTCTTCATCAGTCGCGCACAGAATCTTGAGTCTCCCTACAACACGATGCCCTGGGCGGGAAAAATCAACGACGGCGGCTTTATTTATACTCCAGCCAAAGGCGGCGAATCGAAAGCTGGCGTGACCGACAACGGTGGTCACTCGTCCTACGGCAGCATGACCTATGCCGGACTGAAAAGCATGGTGTATGCCGGCTTGAAGAAGGATGATCCGCGAGTTGCAGCTGCGACGCAGTGGATCCGCAAAAACTACACGCTGAAAGAGAATCCAGGGATGGGCCAGCAGGGGCTGTTCTACTACTTCCAGACCATGGCTAGAACTCTGCAGGTTCTGGAAGTGAAGAATTTTGAGGACGCCGCGGGGAAATCCCATGATTGGCGAGCGGAACTGACCGCACGACTGAAGGAATTGCAGCAGCCCAACGGCAGCTGGACAAATCCTGCTGATCGCTGGTACGAAGGCGATCCCAATCTGGTCACAGCCTACTGCCTGATCGCCATCGCGAATGCTCGGCAGAACTGAGCTGCAGCGAT
>CAXBSH010000048.1:0-23088 GCA_963977705.1 uncultured Planctomycetaceae bacterium | reverse complement strand
GATCACAGCACAAACTGTGATGCGGAAGCGAATCCTGCCTGGCCCCCCCCTTCTCGTCAGTCATCTCCCCCCACATCATCGCTCATTCCCCCGTGCTCCTCTGTGCCGCTGTGTTTCAAAGACCATCCCTCCTCGACACACAGACCCGTTTGGTAAACACCAAGCCACAGAGGTAACAGAGCTGAGATGTGGAGTTGCGTCTGCACGAGCCGTCAGGCATTCACCGAAGACCCAGCTCGAGCTTTCCGGATACCGCCGTTTTTTACGACGGAATCGGGAAAAGACCGGGAACACCGGTTTAATCACCTGCAATTTCAGGGGTTGAAAGGTCATCACTCGTTGGGGCACTTTTCGCGGGCGTGAGTACCTCGGCTCGTCACAGGCAGTTGATGCGCGCGGAGCCTGATTTGCGTAGAATTGAAGTCAGCAATCAGTTTGCAGCGTGTCTCGATCACCGGCAATTCGATGGTCAACGAAAAATTATGTGCGCACCTGCAGGTTGCAGTTTGATGAGGTTGGCGAAAAACGCACTGGATACTGCTTCAGTGTCAGGAAACACAACGGCACAGATGCAAACGGCATCACCCGTCAGCTTACGCTAACGGTTCGCCTGTAGGGGGGCTTGAACGCGGTGGACGACACGGGCTGAAGCCCATGCTACGACCACCGAGCACCAGTTCGGTGACAATGGCGAGTCGCCGTTTGCCTGGTAGTTATCAGCCGACGGATTGGCTGGGCGACGGGCAGACGTGCGTCGTGTTGGGGCTTTGTGTGGGTAGGAGGCTGCCGGGCAGGAATGCCCGGACTACGGTTGTGGGTGAAAGAAGGCAATTGAACACGGACAATTGCCTTCGGCTCGGCAGGAGCCTCGCCCTCCCGAGGGAGACTTGTCGAGGAGTGTTTGGGTGAGTGGTGGGTCTTCGCCGGGAATGGGACATGTGCTATTGTGAGGATTGCTCACCGAGCTGGTGCTCGGCGGTTCCTGGTGGGAGCAGACGTGCCGTTGGTAGAAGCCGACTGGTGCCGTTGTCGTGTCTCTGCGGACGTTGCTGACGGATTCAGCAGGGGTGTGGTTACCGGTACGCGGTTCAGTTTGGGTTGATCCATGAATTGCGACAGGCGGCTTGTTGAGCGATATGGCTTTTTTCGCTTGAGCGCGGTCAGTGTTGACGGCCGCTGTGTTATAGACTGTTTCGGGTTCACATGATGCCTGGCGGCACTACCGTTGCGTTCTGGAAACTCGTGTTGCCTCTTAGCAACATCGAATAAGTCCCGTGTTTTTTCCACGGGTGTTGGCAGATCACAGCGCGTGTTGTGGAGTGTTGCTGGTGTGCTGCCTGTCTGCGATGTGACTAAGCAACACTGTGGTCAACAAATCGTTGTTTTTTTGATCACGGGGCATCATTGGCTGGCTGCGGCTTTCTGACGCTTTGTTGTGATTCTGCAGCAGGGGCCGGCATGATTCTGTTGAGTAGATTCAACGGACTGTTATTCAAGGTCTGTAACACAGTGTTAAGGATTGGGAATTTCGATGTTCAGCATCGTGAAAAGGGGGAGTTTAAGGGAATTTGAATTTTTATGGCATGGAGAAAAACGACTGGTCCGGGGTTTGCTTTTTGGGGTGGTGTCCTGACTGCAGTGGCTGTGTCAGCCAAGTGGTTCGATCTGGCGAGGATTGCTCGTCTGTCGTTCAGGGACAATGGTCCTCGGGGGGGGAGTTACAATCATGTCCGGTTCAGTATCACGACGTGCACTTCTGCAGCAAGCTGCGGGGGCAATTGCGGCAGTTTCAGCAGGTGTGGTGTCAGCTGACAGCAAGGGTAAGTCAGGTAAGGGCGGCAGTGGGTATTCGCTGTCAGGTGTCAGGAATTCGGGTGATAAGAAGGGTGTGGACGTCTTCGGCTATCGACCATTTACTCAGAAGTGTCCGATACCTCCAGTGCTGCGTCCGAAGGCTGTTGGTCAGGATCCGTATCGCGTGGGTTCTGCATATCATGGCGTCGCGCCGGAGTATCGCGATCGTCGTTGTGCCGAGTCACCTGAAACCACCTGGTATGAGAAGTACCAGCCAGCGTATTATGAGCTGCGAGCGAAGAAGTCAGTGAACGAGTATGTTCCTGGCGTGAAGACTCCTGTGTATGGTTATGGTGGATCAGTTCCTGGTCCGACGATTCGCACAGTGGTTGGTCAGCCATGTGTGCTTCGTCTGTGGAATGATATTGATCTTGAGATGGCCTGTCATTTTCATGGGCTGGATCTGCCATCACATTCCGCTGGTGCTCCCAATCAGTACGTTCTGCCGGGCCGGGCGCGGGACTATTTCCTGCCGAACACAGTGCCCATGCTGGGTGGACGTCCGGACTATTCCGAAAGTCCATCGACGGCGTGGTATCATGATCGGGCTCAGGGTGTTGCCGGGGCCAGCAACTATTACGGTCTTTCCGGTTTCTGTCTCAGTATGGATGAGACGGAATATGATCTGGTGCAGCGAAATGTCCTGCCGGCCGCTCGGTATGACATACCTCTGTGTCTGCAGGATCGCTGCCTGAATTCTGATGGTTCGCTCTGTTATAAGTCACAGCAGGATGAAGGCAATCTTGGTGACCTGTATGTTGTGAATGGCAAGGTGCAGCCCGTTCTGAATGTGGAGCGACGCAAGTATCGCTTCCGTCTGTTGAATGCCTGCAACACACGATTCCTGACGCTGAAGCTGCATAACGGTATGAAAGTGATTCGCCTCGGAAAGGATTCATGGCTGTACAACAACGCCGTGGAAGAGGACTGTGTGGTGTTGTGTCCGGGCGAGCGAGCGGACGTGGTGATTGACTTCAGTGACTGTGATAATGAGATCTACCTGTGCAACTCGCTGGAACAGTCGTATGGATGCCGTCCATCCGGGAAGCCACGCTGCGGCAACGGGCAAGGGGCGGGTTACGACCGCAAGGACGATTCCGATGACGACGATGATCGTCGATATGGATCCTCGGGCTACAGCTATGGTGACCGGGATTCAAAGTCCGGCAGCGGCTACGGTCGCGGTGGTGACAGCGACTACAACCTCCGAAGCTCGTATGGTCAGGGCTATTCGGATTCGAAGAGTGGTTACGGCCGGGATGATGAGAAGTGCGATGACGACCGTTATGGTCGTGGTTGTACTCCATGGCTGAAGTTTGTAGTGGAAGGTTCGAAGAAGAACGATTGTGCAACAGTCCGCCACGGCGACTGTCTGCGACCACATCGGATTCTGAAGCCGACAGACTGCGAGACGACTCGATATTTCGAGATCGAGTCTGCGGGAAATGGCTATCAGGTCAACAAACGTCAGTACGACAGCAAATCCTGCTATGAAGCTCCGAAGGTTGGTTGTGTCGAACGCTGGGTGTACCGCAATCGCACGGCGGATGCCTGCCCGATTCACATTCCGGGGGGCTCGTACCAGATCTGTCGGATCAACGGTCAGGCTCCGTATCGCACGGATGCCTGCAAGGCAGACGTGGCCACAGTGTATGGCGGTGAAGAAGTCGAGATTCTGAAGCACTTCCGCACTTTCAGCGGCTCCTACACCGCGCACTGTTCCAGTGTGGATTATGATTATCGACGTGGCATGCACAACTACGAGCCAAAGCCGGTGAAAACCGGGTATGGTTACGGCGCTGGCAGTGGCTATGGTGACTGAGCGAACGGTGTCACTGCAGTCGGCGACTCCCTGAGGTTGTCCGACTGTGGTTGACTACCTGAATCTTAGGCACGCTGCATGGTTCCGGGGGGAGGCCATGCAGCGTGTTTTCATTCAGCCCGCGACGATTGCCGGGCTTGACTGCATAGAGGAACCTGAGATGCTGGGGGGCCATCAGTTCTGAATCTGCCCTGCCCGCCTCGGAATCATCTCATGCGATACTCGCTGTCTACCACCTGCCGTGTTCAACCGATCTGTGTTCTGCCCGCTGCCTGTCTGCGGCTTTTTCAACGTCTGATACTCAGCCTTGGCTGTTTGTTGAGTCTGGCTGCTGAAGTTCAGGCGCAGCATTCGATTGCTCTGCAGCCGGAAATGCGGATTGCTGTGATCGGGAATACTCTGGCTGATCGTATGCAGCACGCGGGCTGGCTGGAGACGCTGCTGCAATCGGCTCATCCACAGCATCGGCTGGTGGTGCGTGATCTGGGATTCAGCGGCGACTCGCTGACAGAACGTCCGCGATCCGACAACTTCGGCAGTCCGGATGACTGGCTGACGAAGGTGCGTGCTGATGTTGTGATCGCCTGTTTTGGTTACAATGAGTCATGGGCAGGTCAGGCTGGGCTGGAGAAGTTTCGGGGGGACCTGACGGCCTTTGTGACACACACTGTGGCACAGCGGTATAACGGTCGGACGGCTCCGCAGGTAGTGCTGTGTTCTCCGACCTGGTTTGAGAATCTGCAGTTAGCGGAACTACCCGATGGCGGCGAGGTGAATAGTCGTCTGGAACTGTACACGGCCGAAATGGGTCGTGTGGCGTCCGAGCTGCAGGTGCCGTTTGTGAATCTGTTTGCGGCGACGAAGCAGGCTGCATCGACGGTGGCGTGGGATTCCAGTCTGGTGCGGAATTCGGCGGGAGTGCGTCGCGATCGTTTTGGCCGCACGGTGCCTCAGGGTGAGGCGGACCGCGCGGCCGTGGGCGAGTTGACGCTGAACGGTGTGCATCTGAATGATCGAGGCAATCGAATTGTTGCGGAGACGATTATCAGTGCGGCGTTCGCTGTCCGTTCGGGGGGGACGACAGACGATCAGCTGGCACTGATTCGTCGGGCAGTGCTGGCGAAGAACCTGTATTGGCACAATGTTTATCGAGCGACTGATGGATACAGCGTGTTTGGTGGTCGTTCCGGGCTGCAATTTGTGGCTGGCCAGACCAATTTTGAGGTCATGCAGCGTGAACTTGAAATTCTGACAGAGATGACAGCACGTCGGGACGCTGTCATCTGGGCTGCGGCTCAGGGGCGGGCAGTGGAACCTGATGATACGGCTCTGCCGCAGCCGCTGGAGGTGCGGACCAACAAGCCCGGGCAGCTGGAGGGTGGGCGACATCGATTTTATGGTGGTACTGAGGCGATCGAGAAGATGACGGTGCACAGCGGAATGCAGGTCAACCTGTTTGCCTCTGAGGAGATGTTCTCGGATCTGGTGAATCCGGTACAGAGTGCTGTGGATCCGGATGGTCGACTGTGGGTGGCAGCGTGGCCCACATACCCACACTGGAATCCGCTGGAGGCGATGAATGATAAGCTGTTGATTTTCCCGGACGACGATTCCGATGGGGTGGCTGATCGCTGTATTACGTTTGCAGATGGTCTGCATAATCCCACGGGATTCGAGTTCTGGAACGGTGGTGTGCTGGTCGCCATGGCTCCCGATATCTGGTTTCTGAAGGACACAGATGGGGATGATCGTGCCGATCTTCGGGAACGAATTTTTCACGGGCTTGATTCGGCAGA
The DNA here is from genome assembly GCA_963977705.1 of uncultured Planctomycetaceae bacterium. Taxonomy (GTDB): domain Bacteria; phylum Planctomycetota; class Planctomycetia; order Planctomycetales; family Planctomycetaceae; genus SXXK01. Next base: position 17,616 of record CAXBSH010000048.1, on the reverse strand, counting down.
CACCCATCACACGGCGAATGCATTTGTGATGAGTCCCGGGGGACGCTTTTACTTTTCTCGCGGAATCTTTCATGCCGAGAATTTTGAAACACCGTGGGGTTCGACAAAGCGATTTGGTACGGGGGGCACGGGCGTCTATGAGTGGGATCCCGTCACCTTCGACATCAATTTCCACTTCCCCATCGGTCCGAATCCGCATGGCGATGTGTTTGATCAGTGGGGCAATCAGTTTGCCACTGACGGAACTGGTGGAACTGGTAATTACATCGGGATGCCAGGACAGGGGTCTCCTGAGCAGTTGTATGAGAAGCGAGTTCGTCCGGTTCCAGCGATCTGTATTCTGGACAGTCAGCATTTTGCCGAGCAGAACCGTGGGAATCTGTTGATCGCCAACGTGATTGGCTTTCAGGGGGTGACTCAGTATCGTTTTGAGAAACGCGGAGCCGGCTTTTTTGCTCGGGAAGTAGAACCGATTCTGTATTCGTCTGATCAGAACTTCCGTCCCAGCGACATGGAGATTGGTGGTGACGGGGCGTTGTATGTGCTGGACTGGCAGAATCCGATCATTGGCCATATGCAGCACAATCTGAGGGACCCCAGTCGTGATCACCTGCATGGTCGAATTTATCGTGTGACGGCTACGGGGCGTGGGGTACAGCGGCCGCAGCGATTGCGAGGTGCAGCGACTGAGGCGGTTGTGCAGGCGCTGGCGTCACCGGCGCTGGCCGACCGTTATCGGGCTCGCCTGGAACTGACGGGGCGGGATCAGTCGGAGGTGGTGACTGCGACACAGGCATGGCGTAAGACACTGCGATCGGATGCTGCAGCCGATGCGCGTTCATTGGTGGAGGTGCTCTGGACGACGCAGCGGGCACGACGGACGGATTTTGAGTTACTTGAGCAGTTGCTGGAGAGCCCGGTCGAGGATGCTCGCGCAGCAGCAGTGCGTGTACTTCGTGATGTTGCACGTGATGTCTCGCTGCGGCAGGCGGTGTCGACGAAGACGGTGCATGTGCGGGACTCTGCCGGACGCGCGATTCCTGCAGTGCTGGATGAGGGGGCGAGTGCTGACAGTGTGCTGGCATGGGAACGGTTATTGTTGAAGCGGGCTGTGGATCCGTCACCACAGGTGCGAGCAGAAGCGGTTGTGGCCGCTTCGTTTACTCGCGGACCGCTGGCGGCCGAGATCCTGTTTGCGGCCATGCAGACGGAGCAGGATTCACAGCTGAGTTTTGTGATTCAGCAGGCTCGGGGCGTCATTGACCTCGATGGGGCAGTGCGAAATGTGCTTGCTGCCGGAGGAAAGCTGTCTCGGAATGCCGAGGCTTATGCTTTGTCGAATGCCAGCGTTGACGATCTGTTGAAGATGGAGTCTTCCGAAGGGGTATATCGAGCGATTCTGACGAGGGAAAGCGTTCCCGAGCAGACTTTGCGGACGGCTCTGGCCGGGCTGGCAGCCCTGCGACGTGTGCCGGAGACAGAGCAGTTGTTTTCGCTGATTGAGGAGTTGAATGCGAAAGCGAGCGTGAATGTGGTGAACAGCCTCAGTCGACTGCTGGCTGGTCAGCCGAGCGAGCAGTTGGTGCGGGTTCGCGAGCGGATTGTGAAGTTGGCGCAGTCGGCACGGTCAGCAGAGACTCGCCGCGTCGCGCTGGCTGCGTGGATCAGTGCAGATGGCGGCCCGGATGCGGTCTTTGCGGCGATGCGGCAGGAGCAGTTGTCGCAGGAGGATGTGTTGCGGGCATTGCCACTGGTGACTTCAAAACCGGCTGCGAAAGCTCTGTTTCCACAGCTGGCAGCGTTGGTACCAGCGCTGCCGGGCAGTAGCGCAGCGGCGCCGCTTGTACGGCCCGGATTGCGTGTGGATTTTTATGCTCCGAATCCCCCGAATGTGGCTCAGGAAACTCTGCAGGCTCTGACTCCGAATGCTACGGGTGTGGCGGAAAGAATTGTGATGGAGCAGCCGGTGCTGCAGACTCGCGACAGCTTTGCTCTGATGTTCCGCGGACACATTCGTATTGAACGGTCCGGACAGTATGAATTTTTCATCAGTTCGGATGACGGGTCACGGTTCTATCTGGATGGTGAATTGCTGATTGATAATGACGGCCTGCACGGCATGGTGGAAAAGGGGCAGGCGATTCGTCTGGAGGCGGGCCTGCATGCGATTGTGGCGACGTATTTTGACAATGGTGGTGGTGACGGCCTCAGTATGAGCTGGTCCGGGCCGGGCTTCAGTCGGCAGGAGATTCCGGCGGATGTGCTGGTGTCAGCAGCGGATCAGACGCTGCAGGATCTGGGAGTTGTGGCATTGTCGGGGATTGCGGGTTTTGAGTCTGAGAAGACGGCCGTGTTTGCCGGGTTGCTGGAGGCTGGGACATCCACGGGCAGTGTGCTGACAGCACTGGCTGCGATACCGGAGGACAAGCGGCCTGCGATGCTGGCGACTCAGGTGGGAACAGCTGCCGTCAAATACCTGTCTGGACTGGACCCGCGGCAGCGCAACACGGATGCTGCTGCCCTGGCAGTAACGCTGGCCGAGGCGGCTCGAAAGCGCCTAACGGGTCCGGCAGCGGACAGGCTTGAAGGTCAGTTGCGGGACGTTGTGGTTCCGTTGATTGCACTGGGCACGGTGCCTGAGCGAATGATTTATGATCGCGAAATCGTGGCGGTGAAGGCGGGGCGTCCGGTGGAGTTTCGTCTGACAAATTCTGACAACATGCCGCACAATCTGGCGATTGTGAAACCGGGCACGCTGGCGGCAGTTGGTGAACTGGCGGAGTCGACCGGGCGAGATGCCGACGCGGCTGAACGGGGATTTGTGCCGCGGTCAGAGGATGTGCTGGTGGCCAGTACGCTGGTACAGCCCGGCAAAGTTGCTTCCGTCTACTTTGAAACTCCGCGGGAGCCGGGCATTTATCCTTATGTCTGTACCTATCCGGGCCACTGGCGGAGAATGTACGGGGCTCTGTATGTCGTATCTGATCTGCGAGCGTATGAGGCAGATCCCGCGGCGTATCTGGCCGCAGTGAAGTTGCAGCAGCGGGACGATTTACTGAAGTATCTTGGGCGAAATACGGAATGGCAGGTGGACGATCTGGCGGGAGATGTGATGCATCTGACGCATCGTGCCAGCAATTTCGCGGTGGGCCAGCAGCTGTTCAGGGCGGCAGCCTGTGCGGGGTGTCATCGAGTCTCCGGGCAGGGCAATGCCGTCGGTCCGGATCTGACGAAGTTGCCTGTGGAGTATTCGCGAATCGATGTGCTGGACCACATTCTGAATCCGTCGAAGAAAATTGAGCCGAAGTATCAATCCAGCGTGCTGGTGCTGAAGTCCGGACGGGTCGTTACCGGGTTGGTGGTGGAGGATGCCGGTGAGGTCTTAAAAGTTCTGGACAACCCAGCGGCACCGGACAAATTGGTGGTGGTGCAGAAGTCGGAGATTGACGAGCGGACTCAGAGTGACGTCAGCATCATGCCCAAGGGGGTACTGAACAAGTTAACACGAGAAGAGATTCTGGATTTATTGGCGTGGGTGCTGGCTGGTGGTGATCGTGAGCATGCGTTGTTTGGAGTGCATGAGCATCACAATTGAGTTCGGGATTGGGAGAATCGAGAAAAAACGCGGAAAACAACAGTTTTTTGACTTGAGCGGTGTGTGTGAATGGTCGAAGGGAGGGATCTGGATTGAAACCCGGGTCGATTCCGGGCATAATGTGTAGGTGGGGCTGGGAAAGTGACCGGTCCGCAAATGTTGTTCTGTGGTGCTGCGGGATGTATTTTTCGCGGTATTTCGGGGCGTTGTCAGGTTTGTTTGCCGTTTCAGGTCGTGTGCCTGCTGGCGTATAGCTGGCGGATTCGTACCCGGTGGACAGGCGTTGTTTTTTGTGAAAGTGAAGTCGATGTCGATTAGTCCAGAGCACAAGGCGGCCGTGATTGCTCAGTATGCATTGCAGGCGGGCGACACGGGATCTCCGGAAGTACAGATTGCGGTGTTGACGGCCGAGATTCAGGCTGTGACCGAGCACCTGCAGACGCATCCGAAGGACTATGCGGGCCGTCGTGGTCTGCTCAGCAAGGTCAGCCGTCGTCGGCAGCTGCTGGATTATCTGAAGCGTCAGGATGTGGCCAGGTATCAGTCGATCATTGGTCGGCTGAACATCCGAAAGTGAAGACTTGCGGGGCGTTGCTGGCGGAAGCCGGTAACGCCCTGAGTGTTTCGGGTGTCATGTTGTGTTGTGCTGTCGTTCTGGTGTCGTGTTGTAGTTGTTGTGTTGTGCTGTCAGTGCAGTTCGTTGTGTTAATAGTCTGCAGTAGATGTTGACAGCAGTTGTGGTGGTGGTTTGTTGGTTGTCGTTGTGGGATGTAATTGTTGGTTGTAAGCGGTGTTTGAATTACAGATCTGATGCGTATCAGGTTGGTTGTTTCAGGTTTTGTCAGTTTTGATCGGGGCCGCAGGCTCGTAGCGGATTGCCGCTTCCTGTCGGTGACTTTGAGTTGTCAGTGATTGCAGTAAGTTTGACCGCGGGAGCAGGACGGAAGTCTGTGAGCGGCTGCATGCGAATCTGATGTCGTGAAGTTGCTGGAGTGGTAGAGGGAATCGGGAGTGGAGCCTGGCTTGGTTCTGGTCGGTATGCCGGCTGGTCCGGGTGAGGAAGAGTTGTGAAGAAAGTCACGGTTGAAGCGGAATTTGCGGGTCAAAAGTTCAGTATTACGACGGGTGAGATGGCCAAACAGGCATCCGGAGCGGTGCTGTTGCAGTTTGGCGAGACGAGTGTGTTCTGTGCATCGCAGAGCGGTCCATCGCGACCGGGCACGGACTTTTTTCCATTGACGGTGGATTACCGTGAGCGTCTGGCGGCAGCGGGCCGGTTCGCTGGTGGATATTTGAAGCGAGAAGGTCGTCCTACGACTCGTGAGATTCTCACCAGCCGTTTGACGGACCGTCCGATTCGTCCGTTGTTTCCGAAGGGCTTCGTGGATGAAGTCCAGATCATGTCGAACGTCATGTCGTGTGACGGAGTGAACGACCCTGACGTGCTCAGTATTACCGCAGCCAGTGCGGCGCTGATGGTTTCGGGTCTGCCGTTCCGTGGCCCGATTGCGGCAGTGCGGGTGGGCATGGAAGGCGAGACGCTGGTTCTGATGCCAACCGTTGAGCAGATGAAGACGAGCAAGCTGGATCTGGTTGTCGCCGGGTCTCGCGATGCTGTTCTGATGATTGAGGGATTTGGTCAGCAGATTCCAGAGAAGGAGATGGGCGATGCGATCATGTTTGCTCATCGTCACATCCAGTCATTGTGTCAGTTGCAGTTGAAGCTGGTGGCAGAGGCTGGCATTGAGTTGCCTGTGATTACCGAACCGGCTGAGAACCCATTCTATGCGACATTGAAGGCTGACGCTTATGCAGCGCTGACGGAAGCCAAGACGGCTCCGAAGAAGCAGGAGCGTGCAGAGCGGGTCAAAGCACTGAAGAAGTCGCTGGTTGAAAAGTACTTCCCCAACGAGACTGACGCGACTGCTGAAGGCCTGACGAAAGCTCAGTTTGCCAACGCTTTCCATGATCTGGAGGAGCGTGTGGTGCGTGATCAGATTCTGGCTGGGCGTCGAATTGATGGTCGAGCGACGACGGATCTGCGAGCGATCAGCACGGCCGTTGGAACACTGCCGCGAGTGCACGGTTCAGCGCTGTTCACTCGTGGTGAAACTCAGTCGCTGGCCACGGTGACTCTCGGCACCACTCGGGATCAGCAGAAATCTGATGGTCTGTTTGGCGAAGAGGCGTCTCGTTTTATGCTGCACTACTATTTCCCTCCGTTCTCGGTGGGTGAGTGCAAGCCGGTGCGAGGGCCGGGTCGTCGCGAGATCGGTCATGGCTGTCTGGCCGAGCGTTCGGTTGCTCCGGTCATCCCGGCTTCTGAGAAGTTCCCGTACACGATTCGCGTGATTTCAGACATTCTGGAGTCCAACGGCAGCAGTTCCATGGCATCTGTCTGCAGTGCCACGCTGTCGCTGATGGACGCTGGTGTGCCGATTGTGCAGCCGGTGGCGGGCATCAGCATTGGTCTGGTCAGTGAAGGTGACAAGTACACTTTGCTGACTGACATCATGGGTGACGAGGATCACTTTGGTGACATGGACTTCAAGGTGGCTGGAACTGGTCGCGGAGTGACCGGCATTCAGCTGGACCTGAAGATCGCGGGCATCAGTGAAGCCATCATCCGTGACACTCTGGAGCAGGCTCTGAAGGCTCGCAAGGAACTGCTGCGTCAGATGCTGACGACGATTCGTCGTCCGCGTAACGACATCTCAGCAACGGCTCCAAAGCTGGTGCAGACATCGATCAATCCCGAGAAGATTGGTCTGTTGATTGGTCCTGGTGGCAAGACGATTCGTGCCATTCAGGAGGAGTCCGGAGCGTTGATTGACATTGCGGAAGACGGCACGGTGACGATTTCCGCCGCCAATTCGCAGTCGGCGGATGCCGCTTTGGCTCGAGTGGAAGCTCTTTGCGAAGAGATTCAGCCGGGTCGGGTGTACACAGGCAAGGTGACATCGATCAAGGACTTCGGTGCCTTCATCGAGATTGCTCCGGGCAAGGACGGCATGTGCCATGTCAGCGAGCTGTCGGATGGCTTTGTGAAGCATCCGTCTGAAGTCGTGAAGGTGGGTGACGTGATTGAAGTGAAGGTGATTTCCGTTGACGATCAGAATCGTGTGCGGTTGTCGCGTAAGGCAGTGCTGCTGGGCAAGAAGGCTGATGCCGGCAGTGACGATGAGTGATAGCTGATGGATTTTCGGGAGCCCGGCAGAGACATTCTGTCGGGCTCTTTTTTTACCCGTCGGACCTCGAATCCGGTGCAGCGATCAGGAGTGCTGGAGATGGATGAATCCCGTGAGCGTGAGCTATTGCGGGCGCAGAACACTGAACTGGCGACGCTGGCCGGGGGTTTAGCGCATGAGATCCGCAATCCGCTTTCGACGATCGGGATGAATCTGGAATTGCTGGCGGAGGATCTTGGTGAGGACGATTCCCCGCGTGCACGTCGCATGTTGCGGCGGATCGGCAGTTTACGTGGTGAGTGTCGGAATCTGGAGGAGATTCTGAATGCCTTCCTGCAGTTCGCGCGAGCGGGCGAGCTGCATCTGGAAGAGGGGCAGTTGAATGAGGTTGTGGCTGAGTATGTGGAGTTCCTGGAGCCTCAGGCGGCCGCTGCGGATGTGGAGTTGCGGACGCATCTGGACAGTGATCTGCCGCCGGTGCTGCTGGATCAGGCATTGATGCGGCTGGCGCTGGCAAATCTCTGCCGGAACGCGCTGGAGGCCATGCCTGAGGGTGGAGCGATCGAACTGTTGACTCGGGTGAAAGCGGGCAGTGTCTTGCTGGAGGTGATTGACACGGGTCGGGGTATGGACGAGAAGACTCGCAGCCGCATGTTTCAGGCCTTCTTTTCGACTCGTTCGGGTGGTAGTGGGCTTGGCTTACCGACGGTCCGGCGAATCGTAGAGGCTCATCGGGGCCAGATTCTGTGTGAGAGCGAACTGGGGCGCGGCACTCGATTTTCGATTTCGCTGCCGATTGGCGGTGGTTGAGGCTGCCGGTGACCCTGGGGGTGGAATTCTGCCGAAACCCATGGATTCGAAGGGATTTCAGGCTGCTGGATATGGTGTTGGCGGAAGAAAACAGCTTGGTGGGCCGTTTTTGCGGGTGTCAACTGACCGATGAAAGGTCCGTGGCTGGGCTGGGGCAGTGAATTTCCCGGGTTGGGAAGCTGCAGGAAGCCGACGAAACTGGTATAACAGTGTGTGGCTGGCCGACGTGTCCGGGGCCGCAGATTCCACAAGCAGGCGTGATTTCGGGGCTAACATCGATGGTGCTGATTTCTGACTGGAAAAAATCCACGTTTGATCCTCGCGCTGAGCTGGAGATTGACAAGATCTTCCGACTGGCGATTAAGCACAAATGTTCGGACATCCATCTGCAGGTCGGTCGGCCTCCGATCTTCCGAATCCGCGGTGGTCTGCGTGAGCTTGAGATGGGGCCCATCAGTGAAAGTCAGATGATCGAGCTGACGTTTCCGATGATGGACCAGCGTAATCTGGACATCTTTCATATGAACGGCGGGGCCGACTTTTCGAAGGTGGTTTCAGCGGACAACGATCCATGGCGTTTTCGTGTGAATCTGCTGACGCAGCTGGGCAAAGTCGGTATGGTGGCTCGAAAGATCGAACGATCGATCCCGCCATTTGAAAAACTGTTTCTGCCCGCCTGCATGGTGGAACACTGCAGATATGACCAGGGGATGGTACTGCTGGCGGGTGTGACGGGTTCCGGAAAAAGTACGACGATTGCATCCATGCTGGACTGGATCAATCGCAATATGAACAAGCACATTCTGACGATTGAGGACCCGATTGAGTTCATCTACACGTCAGATAAGTGTCTGATCAATCAGCGTGAAATCGGGCAGGATGTGATCGACTTTCATATCGCGATGAAGCATGCGGTGCGCGAGGATCCCGATATCATGCTGGTGGGTGAGATGCGAGACCGTGAAACGTTTGAGACGGCGATTCACGCGGCTGAAACAGGGCACCTTGTGTTCGGAACCATTCACGCTCCGGGCGCCCCCGGTACGATCTCGCGTATTCTGGACCTGTTCCCCTTCGACATGCACAAGGCAATTCGCGCCAGTATGGCGATGAATATGAAGTGTATTGTGGGACAAAAGCTGCTGAAGACCATTGTTGATGTGCCGCCGCGAGTACCGATTGTGGAGATCATGAGTTTCAATCCGACGGTGCGCAAGCTGGTGATGGAAGAGCAGGATGAGAAGTTGTGGGCGGCGATCCGTATTGGCAAGACAGAAGGTATGCAGCTGTTCAATGACAGTCTGTATGACTTCGTCATGCGTGAAATCATCAGTCGAGAGGCTGCTTTTGAGATTTCGCCCAACGTGGAAGAGCTGAAGATGCAACTGAAGGGCATTCAGGTCAAGGGCGCTGCGATTCTGTAGGCTGTGAGATCTGACTGCGAGAGGCGTGGGGCATGGCGGACAAGGGGCGCAAGCATCATCGTCCGAAGAACTACGGGGACAAGGTTCGTGTTGACCTGCGTCGCAATAAACAGTCGCGAGCACGGCAGCAGAATCTGACCCATGACCTGCTCAGTGATCAGGAAGCAGCGGAAGATATTTCGCGTCAGGAACGTGTGACGGCACGGGGCGATCTGTTTCGACGACGCACCATGGTGGGCGTACGGGCTGAAGGTGATCAGCTGCTGCGAGTGGTGGACGAGGCGACGTGTCAGCGCGGACGAGTTGTCAGCTTCATCGGGCTGCATATTCTGGTGCGGTGTGATGAGACTGGGCGTGAGTATTCGTGTTCGGTGCGGGGCATTCTTCGGTCACTGGCTCGCGATGCGCGCAATGTCGTGGTCACAGGTGATCGTGTGCTGTTCCGGCAGGAGGGCGATGCTGATCAGGGGGTAATCGAGCGGGTTGAACCGCGTTATGGAGTCTTATCCCGTGGCAGTCATGGTCGCGAGCACATCCTTGTGGCCAACATTGATCAGGTGCTGATTGTCAATGCCGCAGCAGATCCTGAATTCCGGCCGCAGCTGGTCGATCGCTATCTTGTGTGTGCCGAGGAACGCGGCATTATGCCGATTATCTGCATCAGCAAAAGCGACCTTGTGGATACTCGTACGCTGCTGCCTCATGTGCGAGCGTATGGGCGGGCTGGTTACGCGGTTGTACTGGCCAGTATTCGTACCGGTGAGGGAATTGCGCAGCTGCAGTCCCTGCTGGCTGGTCGCCAGACGGCAGTCAGTGGTCAAAGTGGGGTGGGAAAGTCGTCATTGCTGAACGCTGTCGACCCTGCCCTTGGACTGGCAACGGCGGACGTCAGTGACTGGAGTCACAAGGGCACTCATACGACTCGCCGGGCAAGGCTTGTGCCATTGACGGCTGGTGGCTGGGTGTGTGATACGCCCGGTATCAGGCAATTCGAACTCTGGGATCTGGCACTGGACGAGGTTGATGGCTATTACGTGGAATTTCGCCCGTTCATTCCGTGGTGCCGATTCCCCGATTGTTCTCATATGCACGAAGAGCATTGTGGGGTGAAAGCGGCGGTGGATGAAGGCTTAATTCCTGCAATTCGTTATCAGAGCTACCTGCGGCTGCGAGAGGATGATACGTGGGCGTGGAAGAATCCAGCCCGTGGCCAGGACCGGGATGGGTGAATCAGCGAACGGTTCTCAGCAGCTGCAGCCATTCAGCAGGGATCGCAGATTGCGGCAGCTGATATAAGAACTGATGCCGTGGTTCGTCAATCGCGTGAAACTCTGTACGAGTCTCATCGATCTGCAGCAGCGATTCCGCAGGCAATGTACCCTCCAGCCAGATCTGAGCCATGCCCGGTGCAAGATCCGGGCCGGATTCCGAGTCCCGCCAAAAATCGTAGGGCTGAGGCTGCCAGGACAATGGAGCACTGACAAACTCTGCAACCCATGCATCGCCGCCGGATCTGTCGTGAGTAAGCAGCGCACGGCTGGTTTCCTGAAGTTGTTGTATCGTCTGCTGTTCCTGCGTTGTGGTGTGCAGGATACGAAATTTCAGGCTCAGGTTCTCTGGCCGCAAACCGGACAGACCTTCGACTCGCGCATTCCATCTGCCGTTCAGTGGATTGCCATCTGCATCGGGCTGATAACTCAGCTGAATCACGGGAGTTGTATTTTGCGGTTGAACATCGATGGCTCGCAGATGCCGCTCTCCCCATGGGGAAATGGGTACCAGAATCTCGTATGTTTCAGGAGTTTTCAGTGAGAGGTCCGGACTGAGGCTGAAGGCCGGCCAGCTTTCGGTATGCTCTGATTGGCCATAGTTATACCACGAACCTCGACGATCGGGTTCCCGATGGTTGATCTGAACATCAGGAGTGTGGCCCTGTACCGCCACTCGAAAACTGCTGCCGCCTGCTGAGTTCAACCGAATAATGCCATGCTGCAAAGTTCCTCCGGCAGCCGGCTCAGTGATAATGCTCCAGTTCATATCACCTCGGCTCATACGCACGGAGATCCCGGCAATGGCCGCACCCAGGCAACCCAGCAGAACGACGCTGAGGGTCCAGATCAGGATCCGACGACGATTACTGCGAAACATCAGCAGGGTCAGTGTTGAGGTGACAGCATAAATCAACAGCACCGCCATGACTCGCACAAGGGTCTGCTCAGAACTGGGGGTAGACCAATCCGTCTGTTCAAGATCACGACACAAACCGGGCAGAATGCGGGGTGGTTCGAGGGACACGATTTCAGCAATTCTGAGCTGCTGTAGTTCGTCAGTTGCCCCCTCAGTTGCTGGTGGAAGTCGATACAGACTGCCGGATCCGAGGGCGAGGGAAGCGGAATCGTCAGGCGGACCATGCGAACGCAGCGGGCACGCTTCCAGCAGCCGGCTGACCAACTTGTCGTTCTGCCGGGATATGAAGACAAGGCCACCCATGCAGACCCAGCGGCCCAGCGCATCCCACTGGGCGTCATTCAGAGATTCCGGTCGCAGGTTCTTCGCCAACAGGACCGCGCGAAGTGCGGTCAGAGGTCCGGGATGAACGGGCATCTGCCACGGGGCGATGGAAATCGGCATAACCTGTGAGCCGATGCCATTGGCGGGCACGTAGTCACCCGGGAGTGTGCCACCGGAGGCCATGGCAACTCCGGGAAACTTCAGCGATCGTCCACCATCTTCCACAGACAGCAGGGCAGCCTTCCCGGACGAGTACTGGCGCAGTCCAAACACAGTGAGCGGACGTTGCCAGAGAATTCCCTGTGGTCCTTCCCACGTGGCTTCACATTGATCCCAGCCCTGCAACTGCAGGACCGATCCAAACTGCCGCGTGCTGCCGGGAGCGACAGTGACACTGCCGAGAACAAGGCTGCGAAATCCGTTGGGTTCACGCAGTACCAGATTGCCCTCAAGGACTTCTGAACTGTTGTTGGAAATCAGAAAGGAAATTGCTGTCGGGGTCTGGTAGTCGACAAAGCCATCCCAGCCGTATTCCGCCTGAATGTCCAGTCCTGGATAATCAGCTCCAATGGACTGGGGCAGTACTTGCGCAGTACTGATTTGTAATGGCAGCAGCAGCAGCAGGCTTAGTCGCAGGATTCGCAGCATCAGACGTTTCTCCTGCCCGCACGCCATGCGTCGTCGACCCTGCGGAACCGACGCGTTCTGATAAACAGCGTCACCCCCAGAATCAGCCAGAGAACAATGTTCAACACATAAAAACCGGTCAGTGGAACGTCCCATGGCAGTCTTGCCGGCGCTTCGCCCATTCGTGCGATTGAAGCGAACAACGGGGACAGCAGTGCCAGTGGCATTCCAAGAGCCGCATTCCTGTCGAGCAATTCAATGCGAAAAGCTCGTTCATTCAGCATCAGTCCAAGGATCATGGGGGCCACGACTAATCCAAAGAACCACAGGAATCCAGTCAGGCCGGCGGCCATCAGGCGAGACCAGAAATACAGACAGAAGTTACGTTGCAGCAGATAGACTGTGATGGCGGCAACCACGACGATGATCTGAGTTTCCACGGCCCAGCGCGTGGCATTGACCTGACTGAATTGAGACAGGTAATCCGTTGAGGCATTTGCGGCCACCTGCAGCAGCTGCTCTGCGGCAGGTGCAAAGCTGTACAGAATCTGCGACACGACTGCGGCTGTACCCACGACGCTCAGAAGAAATGCCAGCCAGTCCATTGTTCCGGCTCGCAGACGAATTCCGGGTATAACGCGAACCGGCATGCTGTCCGTACTTCGATTGCGCGAGAACAGCAGGACAGCCAGAACAGCTGTCGCCGCAGTCCCCAATTGCCCGGCGACATACAGCAGTTGTACCATCTCAGTGACATACGCGGCATTACCCGCGACGGCAGGTGTCATTGAAGCGAACAGTGATTTGCCGGCAAAAGTCAGCAGCAGACACCCTGCAGCGACAAAACTGCCCAATAACAGCAGACTGCCTCCCCAGCGGATCAGGCCTTCCCAGCGAGTCAGCAGCAGACTGCGATTCTGGTAGAAAAATGCGATCTCTGACGGACGCTGAATGTGCAGGCGAAAGCTGAATCGGCGACGCTGCCGGGTATCGCCCGAGTGCACGACTTCGCCGAATGCCGAGTTATCGCGAATCAGGCCGTACAGCGGGCCGAAATGCAGTTGAATCAGGCCCACGAAAATGCAGGCGGACATAATCAGCACGCTTATGACAAAAATGGCACCATACCCAGCCATGGCTGCTGTCATGGGGCCAAGGATCATCAGTTGAGGAACACTGGCAAGCAACAATGGCACTGGAGTCAACAGGCCCGGCTGAATTGAGATGGGCAGGAAACTGATCAGTGACAATACCATCGCTGTGATCACCACCACCGCCAGAGCCAGAGGTTCGGTGACGTACAGCGAAATAGCCGCCGTGGAAACTGCCAGCAACACACTGAACAGCCAGATCACCAGCAGATTGCCGAGAAACGTTTCAAAGTGCATCCCGCCGATGGCGACCACCAGCACGATCCATGGCAGCATCAGAAACAGCATCAGAGCGAAAAAAAGATTCTGGGCAGCAATCGTGCCCGCCATGTAACGCAGTGGCGAGATGCCGCTGAGAACAATCTGGTCGAAATAACGTCCGATTCGTGGAGCCAGAAACAGCCCCGTCTGCCGCAGAGGGACAAGCAATGTGACAGCCGCCATGGCACCACCACACAGCAGGAGCCCCAGCAGACTACCGAAGTCGAGTGTCTGCAGGAGCCGCCGAAAGCTGGTGGGACTATCGAACAGCACAGCGATCATTGCCAGCATGCCGGCATTCAGAATCAGAGCAGTAAACCCGATCATCTGACCGGAGAGCAGCCCGGACCGATCACGAATCCATGTCGGACTGGAGCGAATGAATTCCAGTGGACTCGGCAGGACTCTCATGTCACTTTCCCCGCAGTCGTGTTCATGAAAATCTGTTCCAGATCGACTTCGTTCTCCGAAAAGTAACTGACTCGGATCTTCTGCTGCAGCAGCACAGTCAGCAGGGGACTGCTGTCCTCCGCCTCATAAACGACTGTCAGTGCCCGATCAACCAGATTGCAGCTCACCACGAAAGGCAATGTCAGCAGCAGTTCACGAGCACGTTCCTGGTCCGCTTCAGCGACTTTGATCCGAGCAATGCGGCGCTGGCCGACGTGAGCCTGCTGCAGGCTGCTGAGATCCCCATGCAGCACCAGTCGACCGGCTTCCATAATGGCTATCTGATCGCTGATGTCTTCGATGTCCGGAAGAATGTGCGAACTGATCAACACCGATTTTCCAAGCGATGCCAGAGTCCGTATGATGGACCGCAGCTCATTGCGGGCTCGCGGATCCAGCCCACTGGCCGGTTCATCAAGCACCAGTACCGCTGGATCATGCAGCAGCGTCTTCGCCAGCAGCAACCGCTGACGGTTGCCTGTCGACAGGCCGTTGACCACGACAGATTCGCGACCACGTAACTCAGTCAACTCGCAAACGTCACGAATCCGACTGGTACGTTCTGCTGCAGACAGGCCACTCAGACAGGCAAAATACTCAAGATACTCGGCGATTGATACGCCTCGCGGTGATCCGAATTCGGCCGGCATGAACCCCAGACGTCGACGTACCTCACGAGGCTGATTGCGGACCGAAAATCCCTCGACCAGCACGTCGCCATAGTCCGGCTGCACCAGTGTGCAGATCATTCGCAGCAGTGTGGTCTTGCCAGCGCCATTGGGGCCGATCAACCCCAGTGTACGTCCGGCAGGCAACGAAAAACTGACATCCGCGACGGCCTGCAGGTCGTCGTAAGTGCGAGTTACGTTGCGGACATCGATCGATAAGGGCATGGAAGTAATCAGTAATCAGTAATCAGTGGTCAGTGGTCAGTTGGTTGTGGATTGGGGGAGCGGTGGTGTGAGAGAGATCCGGGAGCGACTGGGAATTGTCTGAATGAATGGTGCCGGGTTGCCTTTTTCGTAGAACCCGATCATGCGGAGTGTTGTTGTCAGCCTGATCCCGAAATGTCGGGCGTTGCGTCACATTACGATAGCAGAACCTGCCGCAGTCGTCGTTGCCGCAACGTCGGCGGACAGTTCGGATGCTGAAAAACAGCTGAAGTTGTCACGGGGTCGGTCCGCTGCGACGGCCATCCTGCCCGCGTCATATCAGGTGTGTGCCATCGGCAAACACCCTCCAGGCTTTGAAATGGCTGCTGCAACGCTCTCCCCGTCGCAGTCTGCTCGCCGCACTCACACGGGAAGACAGCCACACGGTTCCCTGATCATAACGGGTGCAGGGGCAACATTCGGACCCTGAGCATTCGCTCAGGGCGCGAATTCACCCCCAGGATAAAACCGCGATTCTTTGGACAGATAGGATTTGTCTCGTTTGCCACCTGCCAGCGCGTCCTGGCCGCGTCATACGTGCTGTCAACGTGGCATAGAGGGAAACAGGCAACTCTGTGCAATACTCACCTTGCGGTCAGCCACGGCAGACTGGCGTTGGCCGGGGGAAGTCGAACAACATCCACCGTCGTACCTTCCTGATATTCCCGAATCCTATTCAGTGCTGCTGCAGATGGGGCACTGTCAAGATTCAGAATGGCCGCTGCGGGACCGCCGGGTGCCTGCGAGCGTCGACCCAGTGCCATCTGGGCAATATTCACGTTGTCTTCACCCAGATGAGTCCCGATGAAGCCAATTACTCCAGGGACGTCACGATGCCGGTAGATCAGCAGCAGGCCATCCAGATACGCCTCGAACTGAAATTCATTCAGTCGCACCAGACGCATGAACTGGTTGCCAAAAATGGTTCCTGACGCTTCGAAACGGCCCTGCCCCGTTTCCACAATGACGGACACCATGCTGGCAAAGTTCTCGCAGTCGCCGGTGGCTGATTCGCGAATATGAATTCCGCGAGCCTGTGCAACGGACGTGGCGTTGATCACATTGACTGATTCGTCCAGAGCACTTTCCAGCAGACCGACTGTGAAGGCGTTTGTCAGCAGTCGAGTTTTTCGCGAGGCCGCATCGCCACGGTACACCACTTCGGCACTCTTCAGCCCCTGTCCTCGAATCATCTGGGCTGACAACAGTCCCAGTCGGTAAGACAGATTCAGGTAGTGCTGCAGTTCGGCCATTTCCTGAGCCGAGACGGGGGCCATATTGACGGCACAACGGATTTCGTTGCGCTGCAGATAGGCGACCACCAGCTCGGCCGCTTCAATCGACACCATTTCCTGAGCTTCATCCGTGGAAGCGCCGAGGTGTGGGGTGGCAAGAACTTTGGGCAGATCCACAAGTCGACGATCGGTTGGCGGTTCGTCCACGAAGACGTCCAGAGCAGCGCCGGCGACATGACCCGATTCAATGGCGGTCGCCAGATCCTGCTCGTCGATGATGCCTCCGCGAGCACAGTTGATGATGCGCACGCCCTTCTTCATCTTTGCAAGTCGATCAGCATTGATGATACCGCGGGTTTCATCGGTCAGCGGGGTATGGACCGTGAGGTAGTCGCAGCGAGTGACGATCTCGTCGACATCGCGGAACAGCTGAATTCCCAGCTCCTTGCATTTCTCTTCAGAAATCAATGGATCGTAGCCGAGCACGTTCATCTCGAACGCACGGGCGCGGGCGGCAACACTGAGTCCGATTCGTCCCAGTCCCAGCACTGCCAGCGTTTTGCCAGCCAGCTGCGTGCCTTGAAATGATTTGCGATCCCATTTGCCGGCCTTCATGCTGGCATGTGCTGGACCAATATTGCGGGACAATGCCAGCATCATGGCGAACGTGTGTTCGGCAGTGCTGATCGTGTTGCCACTGGGAGTATTCATGACCAGCACACCGGCGCGAGTGGCTGCTTCAAGATTGATGTTGTCAACGCCGACGCCGGCGCGAGCGATGCATTTCAGGCGATCCTGACCCTCAAGCAGTTCGGCTGTCAGCGTTGTACCGCTGCGGATGATGATTGCATCCACCGATTTCAGCTCTTCACGGACCTGCTGCGGAGTTAAACCGCTGCGAATGACAACTTCGATGCCTGGAGTCTGTTCCAGAACTTTCAGGCCGGCCTTCGACAGACTGTCGGTAATCAATACTCGATGCACGTTTCAAGACTTTGCACGAAAAGAGGAATCCCGGTCAGCGGGTATGCAGACAGAAGGATCGGTATCCTGCCGAACTGTCGGCCCGACCGCAGGCGTAAACTGCCGCGGCTGCTGGGGAATCGTGGTGTTTTAGGGGCAACCCCCGCAAATCACAAGATGCCCGCGCTATCCGCACAATCAGCCACACCAAAGTCCCGTATTTGTTCCAAAGATCGGGAAGAATCACGTGTTTTGAGGTTCCGGAATCAGAAAATCGGCCGTGATTTTTCTTGAAAACGGCCGAATGCTTGATCCCGTTTTTGATGGCTGAGTCAAGATCGGCCCGCCTCTGAGGGTGGCCTGCCGATGTCAGCAGGCAGGGCGTGGGCTGGCGATTTATTCGTAGAGCAGGAACTTCGAGACACGCTTAAACCACGCCAATTCATCGACCGCCGACAGCTGCTGCAAC
>CAXBSH010000047.1:0-23318 GCA_963977705.1 uncultured Planctomycetaceae bacterium | reverse complement strand
GGGTTGTCATACGTCTGCACGTGCAGCCCGGTGCGCGCAGGACCGCTGTCAGTGGGCTGCATGGTGAGCGGTTGCGGGTTGCTGTGGCTGAAGCACCAGAAAAGGGGCGGGCTACTGAGGCAGTGCTGCGATTAGTGGCCGATAGGCTGCAGTTGCCAGTGGCGGCAGTCTCGTTGCTGCGTGGCGCGACAGCTCGCCAGAAGGACGTTCTGGTAACCGGACTTTCACTGTCTGAAGTGACGGCAAGGCTGCAGGCTGTGATCGGGCCAGCCTGAAAAACGAAAGGCTCGCCGACGAATGTCAGCGAGCCCCTGTAGAAGTGCGTTTTCAACAGTTCCTGGATTACTTCAGTGAACCCTTCTTCAGAGCGTCACCGCTGACTTCCACTGCCTTCTGTGGATTGTCACCAGCCTTCACCTTAACGGTGTACTTGCGATTGATGTAGCCGACCTTTTCATGCCAGATACGGAATTCGTGATCGCCTGCCGGCAGGTTCGGAATGGTGAACTTGCCATCGGCATCGGTGACTGCGGCATACGGATGATCGACAGCCAGCCAGTAAGCCGTCATCCACGGGTGGAAGTCACAGGCCACTTTGAAGGGCAGAATCTCTGCCGATTTGATGGCAATCTTCTGGCCGCTGCCCTTAGCTGTCGCAGGAGCGATCAGAACGTTGGTGCCCGCATTCTTCAGTGGATAGGTGTGTGTATTGTGAGCAACTGCGTCGCCGGAAATGACTTCCACAGTCTGACCGGTGCGAGCAATCAGAGCGTGTGGGCTGAAGACACAGTTTTTCTGGTCGAACACAACCGTTGCCGGATCGGCGTCCTTCAGATCCGGATGAATGCTTTTCGGCGCCTTGGAAAGGTACACGAAGACATTCGCGAGCCCTTTGCTGGTGGGGTTGATTACGAGGTCATCTTTGTAGGTGTCAGCCGCTGCACAGACTTCCTTATCCTTAATGTCCGCGCCCTGCTTGTGCAGCAGTTCCGCAGCGGGAACGTTACCGGACACAATCACCTGACCGGTGACTGTTCCCCAGTCATCTGCGAATACAGATGCGTAGGGAGCGACGCACAGAATGGCCGACAACAGGATCTTCTTCATGTCTTTTCTTTCGGAATGAACGCGGACGGTGCCCACAGAATGGGGGTCTGTCTTTGCAGGACCAAACCTGCATCCATGTCAGAACAAACCGCTGAGTTGCACTGTCGTTCACTGAATTTATACGGCTGTTTCGGTCAGAAGTCGAATTCCTCTGTTTTTTGGCTGCAGTGGGCCTCGTGGATTGCCAGTGTTGGGAGTCTATGGAATCGGTCTGTGTCGGTATGACAGATGAATTGTGATTGGGTGTGCGGATTTAGCGCGGGGTGTGACGGATTTGCCATCAATTTGGGCCGCGATGGGCTGTTAGTACATTTGTCCACGGCTGTTCGGTTCGAACGCGGCCGGGTAGTGCGTGATCTGGGGTTGCTGTTGATCTTTGGGCCAGAGGATTGAGATGACATCAAGGCGACACCTGCATTCGAGGCGTCGGTTTTGTTTCAGCCACGCCAGTGCGGCACGAGCCATGCGGTTCTGACGTTTCTGGTCGACTGCTTCAAATGGCTGCCCAGCCTGATCAGACGATCGAGTTTTGACTTCGACAAAGACAGTGGTGTCACCGTCTTCGGCGATGACGTCAATTTCACCGAAGCTGTTGCGATGGCGGGTATCCAGAATCTTCAGGCCCTTCGATCGCAGGAACTGCACTGCGGCTTTTTCACCCAGAGTTCCAAGTTTGCCGGATTGTGATTCCGCCATGACCGGGACCTTCAGCTGAGAATCTCTTTCAGGACTGTTCCGTGAACATCGGTCAGTCGCATGTCTCGACCTCCGAATCGGTAGGTCAGTTTCTGGTGATCGACTCCCATCAGGTGCAGCATTGTGGCATGCAGGTCATGAATTTCTGCGCGATCCTGAACGGCTTTGTAGCCGAATTCGTCGGTTGCACCGTAGATGGTGCCACCCTTGATCCCGCCTCCGGCCATCCAAAGTGAAAAGCCGAACGGATTGTGGTCACGGCCATCACTGCCCTGAGCGAAGGGTGTTCGGCCAAATTCACCTGACCAGACGACCAGGGTGCGATTGAGCAGTCCGCGCTGTTTCAGATCGGTCAGCAGGGCCGAGATGGGTTTATCGACGGAGCGAGCATTTTTCGTGTGTCCGTCAACAAGATTACTGTGCTGGTCCCAGCGATCTCCGTTTCCGGCCGGACAGGTCAGTTCAATGAAGCGAACACCACGTTCAACAAGGCGACGTGCCAGCAGGCATTCCCGGGCAAATGTGCGAGTGTTGGGGAATTCATCGGACAGTCCGTACAGATCCTGAGTCTCTTTGGTTTCATCCTTCAGATCCATCAGGTCCGGCACAGCCAGCTGCATGCGGGCCGCCAGTTCATAATTACGAATGGCCGATTCAATCTGATCATCGTTTCCGAAGCGGTCCACACTGGCGAGGTCAAGACTGCGAATGAAGTCCAGTTTGCGCCGCTGCAGTCCGTTGGCTGTTTCCTGTGGTCTGATATCCGATACCGGAGGATCGCCGGGACCAAAAACAGACCCCTGAAAGCTGGCGGGCAGGAACCCACTGCCGAAGTTATCAAGCCCACCAGGCGGGATCAGGCCACCATTCAGGATGACGAAATGTGGCAGGTCCTGGCATTCAGATCCCAGTCCATACCCGAACCATGCGCCCATGGATGGGCGTCCCTGCAGACCTGATCCGGTGTGCAGGAAGTAATTGGCATTTGTGTGTTCGGGGAATGCAGACGTCATGGACCTGACGATCGCCATATCATCCACGTGTCGGGCCATCTCAGGGAACAGATCGCTGACCGGAATGCCGCTTTGGCCGTAATTCTGAAATTTCCATGGGCTGGCGAGCGTGTTACCGATGTTGTTGAACTGTGTCGGTTCGATCTTCGCCGGGAATGGCTGACCATTGCGACGATCCAGCTCGGGTTTGGGATCGAATGAGTCCACCTGGGAGACCCCGCCGTCCATATACAGGAAGATCACACTGAGTGCTTTGGGGGCAAAGTCCGTTTTCTGTTTTTCGCCGGCCAGCAGGTGAGCAGCGGCGACAGAGCCAAAGCCACAGGCCGCGCGAGACAGGAGTGTGCGGCGAGAGCTTCTGAAGCGATCGGTACATCCCGAATATCTGGCAGTCATGAGACGATCCCTGCATTGGTGACTTTCAGAATGCCTGAATGCTGCAGGCATCTGCTGCTACATTCTCACTGCTCAACCGTCGGCTGGCAACACTGCAATCCAAAAAGAAATGACCGTTCGCAAGGTTCAGGTAAACAGCGCGGATTTTGCAGTGCTTGCGATGGCCAGTACTGCGGGATGGCGAATCCGACGCTCCACCGAAATTGCATAGAAATGCTCGACAACCCCGTCCAGTTCTCCGGCAAGCTCAACCTCGTACTGACGACAGATCTCATCTGCAATCGCCAGCGTTCCGGGAAACAGTCCTTCCCCCGTCTGTCCAAAGGCCTTCAACAGAGCCTTGTCATCAAATTCGGCGCGAATCCGCGGGGTCAGTTCATGAAGCTGCAGCCAGGATTCGAGGGACCTGCGCAGTGCTGTGTTTCGCCCGGGCAAAAGCAACGGGACGCGATTCAGCGAATTCGGAAAGTCCCGTCGTACGCGAGCGACCAGCTGGGGGGTACCAAACAAACCGACTCCGGATTGTCCCAGCAGATGATTGAATGCCCGCACTCCACCGGCGGGTGTCAGTGGAGAGTCGGAGAGTACAAGATCGACGGAATGTCGGCCCAATTCGGTCAACAGCGTACTCAGATCTGGTCTTTGCGATTGATTCGATTCCGGTTGTGCTGTCCGTTTCACGCGATCCGTTTGTCGTATTCACATCGAATGCGTTTGCGATTCTGGGCCTGAGATCCCTGTATTTTGCAGTCAGCGGGCTACTGGAACGCTGCCGAAATCTGCATTACGGTCTGGCTGCACTGCTGGGGTTCGCTGGCCTCAAGATGCTGGTTTCCGGCTTTATGCCTGTCCCGCCGGCAGTCAGTCTGGCGGTCGTTCTGCTGATCATCTCACTCAGCCTGCTGAGGTTCAGAAGGGAGGCTGTTCATATTCATCAGGCTGCGAGCTGAGGCTGGTCTGCTGTCGGGGAGTCGCAGCGTGAGGATTTGAAGCTGAGACAGCGGGGCCGGCATCTGAGTTTTCGCTGCTGATGTGTTCTTCCTGCAGCGGCAGTCCGGGATCGGCCTGCATTTCGAACAGGAAGCGGGAGGGCAGAGAGTCTCGTCGCCGTCCCCATTTCATGCGGCTTTTGCTGCGAGTCAGTGTGAGATAGTCCATGGCGCGAGTAATTCCGACGTAAGCAAGGCGACGTTCCTCGGCGATGGCTTTTTCGGAATCTTCGTCGATACTGCGTTTATGCGGCAGAAACCCTTCCTCCATCCCCACCAGATAAACACGAGGAAACTCAAGGCCCTTTGCTGAGTGCAGGGTCATCAGCCGCACAGCGTCCTGCTGCTTTTCTTCACCGCGATCAGATTCTTCCTCGCGATCCAGCAGGGCCATGCTTTCGAGGAAGCCACTGAGCGTTGGGCGCGGTTTTTTTTCCGCGTACAGACCGATCGAGCTGACAAACTCTTCAAGAATATTGCGTCGCACTTCTCGCTGAGTTTCCTCCTTATATTGCTTTTCAATTTCGCTTTCGTAGTTGATTTCCTGCAGCAGTGAGCGAGTAAGGCTGGCCAGTTCTGTCGGGCGTTCATGCATCGTCGCCGCATAACGACTGAGCAGTCCGCGGAACTGGCTGAGGGCTGTGCGAGTTTTTGCAGACACGGTCCCTGCTTCTGCCATTTGTTCCGACACTTCCCAGAAGCTGGTACCGTTTTTGACGGCAGACTGCAGGATCTTCTCGGTTGATGATTCTCCGATTCCGCGAGCGGGTATATTAATGATGCGCAGCAGGCTGACTTCGTCGCGTGGATTATCAATGGCTTTCAGGTAGGCCATCATGTCACGGATTTCGCGGCGATCAAAAAACGACTGCCCGCCGACGAGCAGATAGGGAACCTTCCGCCGCCGCAGCTCCTGCTCAAAGACACGCGGTTGTTCATTGGTACGGAACAAAATGGCGATCTGTCTGGGGCGAATCCCCAGTTCCTGCGTCAGATAGGAAATCTCCTGAACGACATTTTCCGCTTCTGCTGTTTCATCATCAAAGACCTGCATGCGGACACTGGATGCAGACTGCTTGTGGGCGATCAGGGTCTTGTCGTGGCGCTGTCGATTGTGGCGAACAAGTCGGTTTGCACAGGCAAGAATATCGGCGGTACAGCGATAGTTGTTTTCCAGTCGTACGGTTTTTGTTCCGGGAAAATGTCGAGCAAAGTTGATGATGTGTTCCACTTCCGCGCCGCGCCAGCCGTAGATGGACTGATCATCATCACCCACGACGCAGATATTGCGATGCGGTCTGACCAGCATTTCGATCAGCTGAAACTGTACGCCATTGGTATCCTGGTACTCGTCAATCTGTACGTGGTCATAGCGTGACTGAAACTTCTGCAGTACAGCGGGATGATCCTGCAGCAGTTTGACAGTCAGCAGCAGCAGGTCGTCAAAATCCACAGCTCCGGATGCACGGAGTTGTCGCTGGTATTTGCGGTAGGCCATGGCGGCCAGTGTGTCGTGCGGCGATTCCGTATGGCTGGATGCCTGCGAGTCATCGATTCCCAGCATTTTCCAGCGACTGATACGGTTGATCAGATCTCCGGGCTTGAATGCTGCATCGCCGATGCGAATGTCCCGGAGCGCTGTGCGTGCGGCGGATTCCTGATCACCGCGGTCGTAAATCACAAATTTTTTCGGGTAACCAAGTTTGTCGATATCTTCGCGCAGGACTCGCACACACCACGCGTGAAACGTGGAAACTTCGGGGCGCAGTGAGACTTTTTTTCCGATCAACCCGAGTGCGCGTTCCCGCATCTCACGGGCCGCTTTGTTGGTGAAGGTGACAGACAGAATCCGATCGGCCCGAATTCCGCTGGCAATGAGATTTGCCATGCGGTAGGTGATGACGCGAGTTTTCCCGGTACCGGCACCTGCCAGCACGAGAAGTGGTCCTCGAAGTACCGAGACCGCGTCACGTTGGGACGGATTCAGGCCTGTAAGACTGATCATGGAGAGAATGCAGGATAGTGGACGCAGGAAGGCCGATTCCGAGCGGCCACCGAATCGGCCGTCAGCTGCGGTTTTCGGTCGCCGGAGCAAAGCCACGGCGCATGGTATTTTCGGATATATTGACAGGAATTACAAACTGCAGCAGGTAATCCGGGCCTCCGGCTTTACTGCCAATCCCCGACATGCGATAGCCACCAAACGGATGTCTCTGCACGAGGGCACCGGTGATTTCGCGATTGAGGTACAGGTTTCCAGCCTGCAGTTCAGCACGCACGCGTTTGAGGGTAACCGGGCTGCGACTGTAGACTCCGGCCGTCAGGGCGTAACGCGTTCCGTTGGCAACTGTGATGGCGTCGTCCAGGGTGCGCACACGAATGATGGCCAGCACCGGACCGAACAGTTCCTGCTGAGCCAGCGGAGTGGCCGGGTCCACATTGGTGAAAATGTGAGGGCCTATGAAGCTGCCCTGACGACTGAGCGTTCCCGGATCAACAGCCAGCAGCAGTTGCCCACCGTGTTCAGGATCGATCTTGCGGATGAATTCCTGCAGTCGTTCTCGGGATTCATTATCAATCACTGGTCCGATTTTCGTGCCAGGATCTTCAGCCGGTCCAATCTGCAGGCTTTTGACGGCTTCGGTCAGTCGCTGCACGAATGGTTCGTAGACCGTTTCCAGTACGATGACGCGGGAGCACGCGGAACATTTCTGCCCGGCATAACCAAAGGCACTGCGGACCACTCCCTGAACGGCTTCGTCGAGATCAGCGTCTTCGTCGACGATGATGGCGTTTTTGCCACCCATTTCGGCAATCACTCGGCGGACATTCTTCTGGCCGGCCAGAGTTTCTGCGGCTGCATGGTTGATCTCAAGGCCTACGGCCTGTGAGCCGGTGAATGCAATGAGGTCGACGTCAGGGTGACGAGTCAGCACTGGGCCGACGTCTTCGCCAATACCCGGCAGGAAATTCACGACACCGGCCGGAATGCCGCAGTTGCGGACAATTTCCATCAGCTTTGCCGCTACCACCGAAGACTGTTCGGCTGGCTTCATGATGACTGTGTTGCCGGTCACGATGGCAGCCAGAGTCATGCCTGTGAGGATAGCCAGTGGGAAATTCCATGGCGAGATCACAGCGCAGACACCGCGCGGGCGGTAGACATAACTGTTTTCTTCTCCGGGAAAGTCGCAACGCCGTGGTTCGGCAAGGCGCAGTGCTTCGCTGGCATAATAGGTACAGAAATCAATGGCTTCGGCGACATCAGCATCGGCCTCCAGCCACGGCTTGCCTGTTTCCAGAATGATCCACGCTGCCAGCTCGAAGCGGCGTTCCCGCATTTCCGCAGCAATCAATCCGGCATACTCAGCGCGGTTTTCCACAGGCACTCGTGACCATGGCTCAAACGCCCGTCGCGCCGCTGCAATCGCTTCAGCCGTCTGATCCGGACTGGCAGACGACACCTTGCCGATGATCTCGGAAGTTTTCGAAGGGTTGCGGGAAATCAGGGTTGTGCGAGTGTCACACAGCTTGCCATCGATCACCAGCGGGTAGGCCGCACCAAGGTGATCGCGGACCCACGCCAGCGCATCCTGCATGGCTTCGCGGACTTCCGGCCTTGAGAAATCGCTGAGCGGTTCGTTTGAGAACCCAGTCTGTGGTGGATCTACGACAGGTGGCTCGGTGGCAGCGTGGCTCGATGGTTTCATGAGCAGGTTCTCGACGGAAGTACTCGCGATGTAACTCTGGCGCAAAAACGATTCATTGGAGGTGTTCTCGAGCAGCCTGCGGACAAGGTAAGCCATCCCCGGGATCAATTCGCCAAACGGCGTGTAGATGCGGACACGATAGCCTCGTTTCCGGAACAGATGAGCCTGCTGATCGCCCATCCCGTACAGCATCTGGATTTCCAGACTGTTCGCAGGGATCTGCAGCTCTTCTGCCAGTGCCAGAGCATGTGCAAGGCTGCGCAGATTGTGACTGGCAAAGGCCGGTCTGAGCCATTGACGGTTCTGCAGCAGAACCATGGTCAGACGTTCAAAGCAATCGTCCGACTGCCATTTGCGACGATAAACAGGTACCGGCCAGCCCCGATAGCGAGCAACGATGTTTTCGAAGTCCCAGTAGGCCCCTTTGACAAGACGTACTGTAATGGGAGTTCCCCGCTGACGCGTCCAGTCCAGCAGTTCCTGCAGGTCCTGTTCGGCAGACTGCAGATAGGCCTGGACGACGATCCCACAGTCAGCGAAGTCCTGAAACTCTGGTTCCATCAGCACACGCTGAAAGATATCGCGAGTCAGCAGGCGATAATCATTCTGCTCCATGTCGATGTTGACGAAGGCATGATGTTCACGAGCCATTCGCAGGATTGGTCTGAGCCGTGCTGCCACACGACGAAAAGATCCCTCGGCATCCACCGGAGCAAACTGGCTGTCCAGTGCCGAAAGCTTCAGGCTGATGTTCAGACGCGGAATGTGGCCACGGTCATCACAGTCAAGCAGGGGATCTTCGGGCCACGCATTCACCTCAGCGGCAAGACCCTCAATCAACTGCAGATAGGCCTGCTGATAACGATCGGCATCGAGATTACTGATGGTGGCCTCACCCAGCAGATCAAGGGTGAAAGCATTACCGGATTTTCGTAAGCCACGCACGCAGCTCAGGACTTCCGGAACGTTACTGCCAGCGATGAACCGCCGGGCCATACGAGCGGCATTGATGCGAGCATTGTAAGCCAGTGCGCGGCTGAGAATTGCGTTCCCGGAAGACAGGTCAAGTCCAAGCCGGACAGCCATCGGCAAGCGGTCGCGAACTTCGTCAAAATACTCTTCAAGGTGCCGCGCGATGGAGCCGTGGTCACGCAGCATCGGCAGCACATCAACGAAGCGAAACATCTGCAGCTTGACGGCTTCGTCGCCCATGGCCCAGTTCATCAGCCGGTCTTCCCACCAGCGAGCATGGAAGACCGAGGGCGCGTAATGACTGAATTCCGTGAACAGTTCGCGGCCGATGCTTTTCGTCCGCTGCTCGAGCAAATCCTCAGAGCCGGCAGCGTCGGTCTTCTTTTTTGAGGATTTTTTTGCCATGTTTTGATAGATTCAGGGTTGGCTGGCTGACGTCAGGAAGACAGGAGATCGAGGCCGACAGACAGCCAGTGCTGTATCGGCCGAAGTTCCGCCGGATTGCAGCGGGAATCAATCCGTATTCTATGCTGGACTTGTAAGAATGACAAAGAACGGTGCTGGTGATTCTCAGGCCAGCCGACACTTCTGCTGTCAAAAAATCGGAAATCTGCGAAAAATCAGAATCCGGCTATGAAGTACCGGTGCTGAATCATGACCTTGACGGACTACTGCTGAACTGAATTCCACAGGAACACTGCCATGCAGAATCGCTCTACCGCCACATGCGGGATGTCTTCAATCAGCCGCCGTGCTCTGCTGTCAAAAACTCTGGCTGCCACCTGGGCTGTCGGTGGCGTTGCCGGTGTTTTGCCCGCTGCGGTCGCCCCTGTCGCGACCACCACTGGTACAGGACGGGTGCGGTTCGCCGTCTCCACATATTCCTTCTGGCAGTTCAATCGTGAGGACCTGAGAGATATCAATCTGTGCCTTGATCTGGCAGCGGAATGGGGCTTTGATGGAGTTGAGATTCTGCATCGGCAGATGACCGATGAAAGCAACGCCACACTGCAGAAGATCAAACAGCGAGCCTTCGTGAACGGGCTGGATCTCTGTGGCTTCTCGACTCATCAGGGTTGGGTGTCGCCTGACCCCGCCGTCCGCAAAAAGAATACCGAGCACACGATTCACTGCATTGAATTGTCCTACGCTCTGGGCATCCCCACGATGCGTGTCAATACAGGTCGCTGGGGAACCAGTGGCAGTTTTGATGAACTGATGAAAAACCGCGGCATCGAACCAGTGCTGACAGGATATACGGAAGAGCAGGGGTTTCAGTGGGTGATTGAAGGGTTGACAGAGTGTCTGGCGGCAGCAGAACGCTGCGGAGTGACACTGGGGCTTGAGAATCACTGGGGTCTTGGACGCACTCCTGAGGGCGTCATGAAAATCGTGAGAGCCATCAATTCACCATGGCTTAAAACGACGCTGGATACCGGCAATTTTCTTGAGGATCCCTATGATCGGCTGGAACTGATGGCTGACGATGCGGTATTGGTGCAGGCCAAAACCTACTATGGCGGTGGACTGTGGTACTCCCTTGACCTGGATTATCGCAGGATCGCCGAGTTGCTGAAGAAGCATCGGTTTGGCGGTTATGTATCACTGGAGTTTGAGGGCAAGGAAGATCCTCGCAAAGCGATTCCGCAGAGTCTGCAGATGCTGCGTGAAGCCTTTGCCTGAAGGAACCGGACAACGTCAATCGGCGATCAGGATTTCGTGGAGCCGGGTTTCCGGTCAAGCCGTCGTTTCAGCCGCAAAGAGTTGCCGACGACTGTGAGGTCGCTGAGTGCCATGGCCACGGCTGCGATCAGCGGGCCACGTTGCCCCAGCATGCCAAAGGCAGCCAGTGGAATGGCAAGGCCGTTATACACAATGGCCAGAAACAGATTCTGGCGGATAACCTGCAAAGTGTCACGAGAAATCTGCAGGAAGTCAGCCACGGCAGAAATGCGTTCGCCGGGAATAATAACGGATGCTGCTTCGAGGGCGGCGCCGGTGCCACCTCCCACGGCAATTCCCACCGGGGCTGCGGTCAGCGCGGCAGCATCATTCAGGCCATCACCAACCATCACTGCGGAATCTGAAGCGTTCTGCAGGATGTGCAGTTTCTGCTGAGGTGAGGCGTCGGCTGTGACCTGTTCGGCTGCGATACCGGCTTCTGCTGCGATGGCCGCCGCCGCTGCCGCACGATCGCCGGACAACATGCCAACTTTGATGCCCATGGTTTTCAGTGCCTGCACAGCAGCAGCGGCATCCGGCCGCAGACGATCGCGGAGTTCGAGGAACGCGGCTGTGGTACCGTCGATAAGTACGCGAGCGGACGCCTGCTGATCACGTTCAATTCGCACGCTGTGGCCAGCCACAACTCCCATAACACCGATGCCCGGGAATGCTGCAAAATCAGAAACGTCAGTCAACTGAATGTGTTCGTTGCGAGCAACTGTCATAACAGCGTGGGCGGCCGGATGTTCACTCAGGGCTTCAACCGAAGCCGCCAGCCGCAAAATGTCCCGGCGATCAAAGCCAGGCAGAACCCTGAGTCCGACGACTTCCGGACGACCAACCGTCAGTGTACCGGTCTTATCAAAAATCACTTCGGTTGAGCGACCAGCCAGTTCGAGCGATGCCGCTGATCTGATCAGAATACCCCGTCGGCTGGCAGCACCCGTTCCGGCCATCACCGCCATCGGAACGGCGAGACCCAGGGCGCAGGGACAGGAAATGATCAGCACGGAGACGGCTGCTGCGATGCCAGTTCCGGCATCACCAGACAGTGTCCAGCCGGTCAGAGAGGACACAGCGATCAGCAGTACAGCCGGGACAAAGACGGCTGCGATCTGGTCCGCCAGCTGCTGGATGGGCGCTCGACTTGATTGAGCCTGTTCAACAAGTCGGGCGATGCGGGAGATGGTTGTGTCGGTTCCCGGAACGGTGGCGGAGATCAGCAGTTGTCCTGTGGTATTGATGGACCCGGCGATGACGTTGTGACCGGCTTCGCGGAGGACCGGAAGGGCCTCACCGGTGATGATGGATTCGTCAAGTTCTGATCGTCCGTCGAGGATTGTGCCGTCGATGGGAATGCGGTCACCTGGCCGAATTCTGAGCTGCTGTCCGGGGACCACAGCCGCGAGGGGCACGGCGGTTTCGGTCCCATCTGCCTGCTGTAAGCGCACAGTTTCGGGCTGCAGGCTGAGCAGATC
Organism: uncultured Planctomycetaceae bacterium; assembly: GCA_963977705.1. Lineage (GTDB taxonomy): Bacteria > Planctomycetota > Planctomycetia > Planctomycetales > Planctomycetaceae > SXXK01. Next base: position 11,232 of record CAXBSH010000047.1, on the reverse strand, counting down.
GCGTACTGCTGAACCAGCTCGACTGGTGACACTGGATTCCAGCCAGTGTCCGAGGCTGACGATAGTCAGCAGTCCTGCCGCTTCACTGAACCACAGTGGCATCGAGAGTTGCAGTGCGAGAATAATGGCGGAGGAGAGCCATGCCGTTGCGGCGCCAAGAGCGATCAGTGTATCCATGTTGGCAGAGCGCTGGAGCAGAGCGCGCCATGCTGATTTCAGGAACCCCGGTCCGGCAATCAGCAGTACAGTGCCGGAACCGCCGGCCATCAGCACTGGCATCCACGTCGGATGCCAGTGCAGGGCAGTGGCGGTCCAGTGCAGCACTTCAAGTGGCAGCCAGAGTGACAATCCCAGGATGGCGCGGCGTTTCCAGAGCCGTGTGGTCGTCTGCTGCTGTTGTTCGAGAGCATAGCCGGCAGCGGATGGCAGCTCGAGTGTGGCATCAAAGCCACGACTGCGAATCCGTTGAATAATGTCGGTATCAGAAAGAGAGCTGCGAACCTGTGCGATGCCCGAGATGATGCTGACGGAGGCAAACTGAACCTGCGGGTCATTTGCCAGCATTTTCTGCAGCCCGGCAGCACAGCCGGCACAGGTCATTCCGGAAACTCTGAAGGAGGCCGATGGCCCGATCGAAGATGTGGTGTGCTGATGTTCGAGGTGCTGGTTACCTGCCATAGCCGGTGTTCCCTGTTGGATAGGCTGCGGGTGGCAGTGGAGCGACCGGCAGTCATCTGCTGATTCTGAACAGAACAGCTGCGGCAGAGAAGTGGAGTGATGCCGACAGGACGGGATTCCCTGGAAGCATTATCTGAGAACAGAAGTGGCTGGTCTGGGCAGGGCGGGTACTGGGCGCGCTGACGTGGGGACCTGATTTCCCTGGGATCGCTGGGCAGGATTGGCATTCGAGAAATCGTCGGGTTGGGGAAAACGATCCGTGACGGCAGTCGAATCGAGGGACATGGATTCGTCCGGGATTGCGGCAGCGTCCGGATTGTTTTTGCTGCGCTGTGGTTCAGCTGCAGGTGGTGGTTGTAAAAACGCCTGCAGATCCGCGGGCAGGACTGAGGGTGTGACGACAGAGTTTCCGAGCGGGATGATGCGGGGATCGGCACAGTACTCGACGATGACTGCGTCGTCGGTGACTGCCAGCACCGGCAGTGGCAGATCCGGGATTGCGAGACTCTGATTGCGTCCAGCCCAGTAGATATCCCCGGTGCGCAGATCGACGAACCACGCGCGGCGAGTCTTTCCGGTGAGTATGGAACCGGAAAAGCGACAGGCTTCGGCTGCCGTCAGCTGGTACGGAGCCGTTTCCGTACCGGCCTCGGCCGGTGCCGGAAGCTCGGTTTCAGAGGGGGTGGTGTCAGCGATTGGCAGTTCGGGAGTGATTGGTTCTGTGACGATCGGCGGATCGGACTGAAATTCGGCCGGCAGTCCGGTAAAGATATTATTGTCGGTCAGTGCGTTCTGCAGGGTGGAAGTCGGATCGGCTGGAGCGAATTCGGCCGGCAGGCTGTCGACTGAGGGGGCTTCGGGGAGGGCAATGGCTTCGATGCTGACGGCCAGTTGCAGTGAGTCGTCAACTCCCATGCTGACGCTGGTGATCTGCAGGCTGGTCATTCTGTGCAGCAGGTTTGCCGCAGAGAAGCGGTCGATGAAATCGCCGATGGCTGCCGCTGTACCGGTACATTCCACCGAGAACGGCAGTCGGTGTCCCAGAGCTTCATCAGGGATCGCCTGAACAGGGTTGACGGAGGGCGTCTGCAGTCCGGCTGCTTCGAGTTGCTGGACCAGCCACGCCTGATAGACGGCAGCGGCCTGACCAGGATCAGCTGGCAGGCTGGCAGCGCGCAGTGTGCGCAGCTGTTTGATGGCCTGCATCAGTCGCAGTTCTTCGAAGTTGCTGTTTTCTACTGCTGTTGTGGCCGTTTGCAGTTCCTGTTCCAGTCCGTTCAGAGGCTGGAGCAGCAGCGTACTGCAGGATTCCCAGCCGACTGCGGCCGTGAGGCAGCAGGCAGTAATGACAGCGAGGGCACGTTCGCGGGGGGTATTCAACATGTCAGTTCTCCTGTTCCGCGCTGCTGTCACTGGTTGATTCGTCGGTCGACTGATCTGAGGTGTTTTGCTGCAGGATTTCAGATTCGATGCTGAACTGCACGGGCAGCAGACTACCGGCTGGTGCCGGTCCAATACCGCTGGGGTGCAGAGCATAGTGGTCATGCTGGGCAAGAACTGCTGTATTCAGGTCCTGCACGACCTGCGGGTCTTTCGCGAGCCCTTCGACGCGCAGAATACGTTCGGTTGCATCTGAGATATTTTCCAGCTGCAGTCGTGTCAGGACCATCTGCTCGCGTGGTGGAATGATGAGTGCGAGGTTACGAACTTCGCTGGCGGCGTGCAGGGATTGTTCCGTCCACTCAGACAGTTTTTCGAACTGCAGGAGTGCCGGCTGACCTCGAGTCAGAAGTTCCTGCTGAGCGCGAAGTCGTTCCTGCTGAGTGAGCAATTGTTTCTGCAGATCACTACTGCGGCTCCACAGCAGCCCGACAGCAGTAATCAGCAGCCCGGCGGCAGCGACGGCAGTGCGTATTGCGAAGCGATGCCGCACATGAAATGTGGCTGGTGCACTGCGTGGTTTCAGCAGGTTGCAGTGCTTATCAGGCGCGTACAGGGCATCCACCAGAGCAAAGGCCCGTGGACTGCGTTCGTCGAAGGGGGCTGGCAGCACGGTCACGCCGTGAGACTGCAGCAGTCGAGCGAGTGGCGCTGCATGGGATCCGGCGACAGACAGTGGAATCTCGCCGCTGCCGGCACGCCACAATTCAGGCAGTGTTTCGACAACCCGCTGCATCAGAGACAGAACGATGGAGCCGAGGCTGTCCATATCGCGCACGAACTGTGTGCCTGTGGCCATTGAAGCTGCTGGCAACCCACTTCGGAACACAACCACTTCCAGCTTGGAGCGATTCATCTGGAGCGAGATGCGGAAATCGCCGGGCTGCATCTGAGCGTTGCCGACGAACAGATCGGCCGGCGTCAGCAAAGGGTTTCGCCAGCCTGCCAGCAGCATGATTCGTGTCATGGCATCGGTAATGCGGGCTGGAATCTGCAGCACAGTGACGTGCAGACAATCTGTCGTGCCGGCGTCATGCTGCAGAAAGTCCCACGTTTGTGGTTCGGCTGACTGCTGTCGGGTTTCGATCTGCAGCGCGACGGCACCTGCCAGATCAGCGGCAGCGGCCGATGGCACCTGCAGCAACCGCAGAGTGGTCAGCTGTCGAGGCACAGAGACGGCAACAGGTCGACCGATCCATGGAAAACGCTGCTGCAGATTTTTCAGCAGTGTGGCAGTTTCGGAGGCATCATTGAAGGGGTCAAAATCGGCCGGCCATGGTTCAAAATGCGACTGCAGCAGCTGATTCTGTCCAGCCGTTCGCTGGACGCGTGAGAAGACGATTCCAGACGTTGTCCAGTCGGCCACAGTCAGTGTGGCTGTCGTGGCCGTGGCAGACTTGAGTTGCAGGCGTTGCAGCAGTGTGAAGAGCGACATCATTGAATTCCTGAATTGCCGTTGACCGCTGACGATCAGACCTGATTGGAGGCTGGCTGATGGATCCGCACAGACCCGGTCAGTCTGTCCAGTGAAAGTGCAAGGGAATGCCCCCGCTGATCACTGAGCTGCAGAGAAATGTCTGAACAGGTGCCATCGGGACGAAAGACAAGTCGAATGGTTTCCATGCTGGTGGGGACAGCGTTGTGTCGGGACATTGCTTTCCAGCTGATGTCAGCAGGAAATCTGAATCGTGCTGGTATGATTTGCGGGCTATCGGGACAGAGTTGCAGACTGGTTTTTTCCGGCAGTGACAGAACCAGCAGCCAGCGTTCTCCGGACTGAATACTGCGGAGTCGTGTTTCGGTGATCTGCTGCTGCAGTGTGGAGGCAGCCTGTTCCAGTGTCAGTCTCTGTTGCCAGCCCTGCAGGGATGGGACAGTAATGGCTGCCAGAACGGTCATCAGCGCAAGCACCAGCAGCAGTTCCATCAGGCTGAAGCCGGATCGAGCTGCTGCGGGAAAAGAATTGCGTTTAACGAGTTTCATTTCTGCCAGTTTCCGATGTCGTCCTGATTTCCGTGAATGCGGTCGGGGCCGGCCGAGCTGATATCGAACAGTTCAGGATTACGAGTGCCGGGGCAGCGATAGGTGAGAGCAGAGCCCCATGGATCCAGTGGCTCCTTTTCCAGATACGGTCCCTTCCATGACGGGTCCTTGCCTGAAGGCCGCCGCATCAGCACCTGCAGCCCCTGTGCGGTCGTAGGGAAGTCCCCGGCGTGATCGAGTGCATACAGTTTCAGTGCATCGGCGAGACCACTGAGGCTGGCTCTGGCCACATCTTCGTAAGCCCCTTTCTGTCTCCCAAGGACGCGAGGGACGACCATGGCCATGATGATTCCGAGGATCCCGAGGACGAGCAGGACTTCCATCAGAGTGAATGCTGATCGAGTGGGCGTCGGCTGTGAGTTGTGATTGCGGGACGATTGAATGAGCATCTGTAGATTCCTAATGACACAGGAGCAGAAGTTTTCAGGCCAGACCACTGCCTTCAAAAACCGGCATCAGCAGTGCGATCACCATAAAACCAACAACAACAGCCATAACCAGCATCAGAGCCGGTTCCAGTAACCGGAGCAGAATATCCAGTCGCTGCTGAGCTCTGGCTTCCAGCTTGTCGGCCAGTTTCAGCAGTACCGTCGGAAGTCGATTGGATTGTTCACCCACGGAGAGCATTTCGAGGACATCAGCTGGGAAGCATCCGCTGGCAGCGAGAGGACCGGCAAGATTGCGGCCGGAACAGATGCTGTCGGAGGCAGCCGAGATGGATTCTTTGAGGATCTGGTTTCCGGTGGCCTGTCCGGCAATTGCGAGGGAGCGGATCATGGGAACGCCATTCTGCAGCAGGGACCCGAGGACGCGGCAGAAACGGGAAATTGCAACGGAACGAACCACGGGGCCGATTCCTTTGAAGTTCATCAGCAGTCGATCCAGTGGCCTTGAAAAGCGGTTGAGCAGGCCGCGAGACCGCAGCACGAAGATGCCGACGGTCAGCAGAATGATCAGTGGGAGAGCCCACGTTTTCAGTACGCTGCTGGCAGCCAGCAGCAGGGTGGTGGGCCATGGCAGTCGTCCCGCATCGCGTAATGAGGCGAACAGCGGTTCGAATCGGGGCACAAAGAAGATCAGCATTCCAGCCACCACCAGCGTGGCCACCGTAGCCAGCAGAAGTGGGTAAGCCGAGGCGCTGACGATTCGACTGCGGATTTCTTCCTGTCGTTCACGAACGGCAGCCAGTCGTCTTAAGGACTCTTCCAGGAAGCCACCCTCTTCCCCGGCCTGAATCATGCTGACATCCAGCGGAGAGAACAGTTCGGGTCGAGCCGCCAGAGCAGCAGCCAGTGAGGATCCGTCAGCGATTTCTGCGGCGACGGCCATGAGGGTGCTGCGAAGGAGCACGTCAGCTGACTGTTCAGAAAGAACGTGAAGTGCGCGCAGCAGAGGAACGCCGGTTTCGAGCTGATCAGAGAGCAGGCTGAAAGCGGCAGCAAGAGCTGCGGGTGCGATCCGTTTTTTTCGGAGCTGCAGAGATCGTTGTTCGGCAAGGCTGAGCGGTGTCAGGTTGCGACTGGCCAGTGCCTGCAGAGCTTCTGCGCGAGTGCCAGCCTGCAGGGTACCCGGAAGCCGGGCACCTGCAGAATTCACAGCGAGATAGCGAAACTGGGGCATGCCAGAACCGTTGGGTCAGGAAACCTGCGGAAATTCCTGCGGGCATCGCCCGAAACACAGGGGCAGACCCGCAGGGAACAACACGCCCTATATCTTCCTTGTGGATTGCAGAAGACAAACCAGAAATCGGGGTTTCGACCGGCGGAAACCCGGGAAGCCGGGAAATGAAACGAGATGCTGCATTTCTGCAGCATCTCGCAGGGGGAGATGTTGATTTCCGGCAACATGATCGGAGACGTCAATCGCGAGGACGGACGGCTGAAACGCAGCAAATTCAGTTTGTTACGCTGGTCTGGAGGTTGGAATTGGAGTTTTTCTGGCAATGACTGCAACTGCCGGAACTTTGGGAGCAGCAGGATTTGGTGACTGCGGGTTCCTTGCAGCACGATTTCGTCGCATTGTCCTGGCTGCAGCAACCAGCCAGGTCCTTCGTGGTGGCCTTCGCAGTTGAGAATCCAACGGGGGCATCCCGCATATCGGACAAAGCGTCATCTTTGAATCCACTGTCCAGAGCCAGTCGCAGCCCGAATCGCTGACGTTCGGTTGAGCCGGCAATTCGCAGGACCGTTTCGTGGATTTCTTCAACGGGCAGGCCTGAAGGCGCCGATGCCCAGCGGTTGTAACGATCGTTACCCATGACAATCATCGCTGAATGCTGAGTGCGATCGGAGTCCACTTCAGGGTCGAGATCGTACATGCCGAGGGCGTGCCGAACCAGTTCAACGTTATCACGAGTTCCGGTGCAGAAATGGATGTCAGCCAATGCGGGGTTCTGCAGGCCGTTGACTGACTGGGCATACTGCCGAAGTGTTTCGGGGGAGTCATTTTCGGGGTCGAGTGTGATACAGACAAACCGGATACTATCACGTCCGAACTGACTGGTGAGAGATTCGCGGATCTTCAGCATCTTTGAGATTGTTCCGGGGCAGGTGCCGGTGCATTTCGTGTAGAACATTGCAAAGCAGGTGACCTTGTTCTGCACCAGATCTTCGCGGAACTTCAGCGAGACACCATCCTGATTCACGAGCACCGCATCAGGGAAATTGTCAGAAACACGATTTCCCTGAAACTCAGGAATCTCTTCTGTCTCAAGTTCGGTGGCGCGTTTTCGCAGATGCTGGTACTGCATTTCTGCAGCGGCCGGCGTGCGATCGAGCAGCGAGGTCAGACGAGCGGCATTGGCTTCGGGAGTGTTCGTTCCGAACGAGGCGACCAGAAGACCGGTGAAAAGAATGGAGGAAATGACGAGTAGTTCAAGTCGAATCTTCATCATGTTGCCTGCTGTTTGCGTGATGTGAGAGGGCTGTGGGAGTCTGTGTGAAAGGCAGAAGGCAGGCTGTGACGGGAAGTCACAGTCTGCCTTGCTGACAGTTCTATGGGAAACTGGCCTGGACACGAGCCGGGGCTTGTGTAGGGGTCAGGCGAGGATCCATGTTGCACATCATTCGCATATCTTCGTGTGCATTGTTGTGGCAATGGAACACGAATGGACCTTTGAAAGTGCGGAATCGCATCAGCAGTTCAACAACGCCGTTTCCGGTCAGGTAGGTCACGTCGTTCTTGAAGGCAAAGGCCGCCGGCGGAGGTCCTCCGTTGTAGCTGATGATCTGGTGAGACTCGAGGTGAATGTGAATGGGGTGCCACCAGCCGCCACTGTTATTCCGCAGAATCCACTTCTCTGTGCTGGCAATTGTGGGGGTAGCATCCGCACGATTAGGGTCGTAGAACTGCTGGTTGATCTGCCATGCGCCGTTACGGCGATGGAAGTCGAACGTGCGAACGCCCACGGCGGATGCAGGATCCAGCTTTTCGTGCGGACGCAGTGAGGTGGTCATGTCAATGGTTGCGCTGTCCGGCTGCGGAGGTCCTTCAACGATGAACTTCAGGAAGGGTACCGGGGTTGCCAGGTGAACTCGTTGTGTAAAGCTTCCCTGAGGGCCTCGACCACTGACCTGAGACAGAATGTTCTGCAGGTAAAGTTCCGGTGGAGCATCTGTGAAGTCGATGATGATGTCAGCACGTTGAGCGGGGCTCATGAGCAGAGTTGGCTCTTCAATCGGTTTTGGAAGCAACCACGTGTCTTTTCCGATCCGCATGAATGGACGACCATCGCTGAGTTGCCACTCTGTAAACCGAGCATTGAAGCCATTCAGGATGCGGAAGCGGTACTTGCGGCGCTGGACCTTCAGGAAGGGTTGCGCGATTCCGTTGACCAGCCAGATATTGCCGAGGTGGCCGTTGTTGTCGAGTGGATTAAATGCCAGAGTACCATCTGCATTCAGAGCACGGTCCTGCATGCACAATGGGATATCATATTGCTCTGCGGGAAGCACGTTACTGTCAATCAGGGCCTGTTCGATATCATCTGTAGTGATACAGAACCCGCACATGGCACGCCAGACATTGTGGTCTGTCACGTCAAGGCCGTGGTCGTGATACCACATTGTTGAGGGACTTTCCGAGAAGTCCGGTTGACCGTTCAGCATCGGGACGGACAGTGGATAGAAATAGTCACGAGCCCGTCCGGGAAGCACAAAGAAGTGCGGTGAACCGTCTGAGTGTGACGGTGTGTGTGCCCCGTGCAGGTGAATCGAGGTTTCAACAGGCAGATCGTTCCAGTAGCGAACGACAATCGGTTGACCCACGCGGGACCGGATGGTTCGACCCGGATAGAAGCCGTCGTAAGAGAAGATCGGAGTCACTACGCCCGGAATAAATTCGTGAGTCGTGGGCTGCATGCGTACTTCGTAGTACTTTTCCGGACCACGTTCGTACCACAACTGCTGCGGGGCTTCAGAAATCCGTCGGTCGAAGTATTCGGGTGCAATACCGTGGAAACAATCACCCGGCTTGTAAGGAGAAGTACCGACACCGACTGGTTGCAGTTCGACGGGGATTGGCAGGGGCAGCTGAAACGGGGTGTACTTAAAGGGGCCTGCGACAGTCTCTGTGGGAACAGGAGCCGGAGCCGGCGTTGGAGTTGGGTTGACAGGGGGCTTTGTTCCCGGTTTGGGCACGGAAGCACCGGTGGGTCGGGCAGGCTTGGGCACCGAAGGGGGGGCAGGAGTTGGTTTTGGGGGAGCAGATACGCCATAGGCTGCCGTACCAGCAGCAAGTAGAGCGGCTGATTTTTGGAGGGCTGACCGACGAGAAGTGGACTTGCGGGACGACATGGTGAGTAAGCTTTCGGTGTTGTTCTATGGAAAAGCTGCCTGTTGGGAGAAACCAACTTGCCCTCTCAGAAGTGTGAGATGACCTTCCGATGCCTTTGCCATGGGGCGAGAAACGTGCCGAACCCCGATCCCGCCATGATTAATCTCTGGTAAGACATTCGGAGCAAAAAAAACGTGGGGTTGTAGCGGTTGTACGGTTTGGGATGCCCTGGAAGTTGCTGGGGAACCGTTAGACTCGTTATTCTCAGGACAGGTGTTGGAATCCAGATAGTCGTATTGCAAGTGGCTGCAGAGAGGCGGTTTACATTGCTTAACGGTCTGTCAATCAGAAATGCAAAGCATGTGACACAAAAGCAATGAGCCTGCGGCAGTCTTGGACTGCAACGCAGGCTTTCATTGGCTTCTTCAGCGAATCGCGATGGAAAAATCAGGGATAACTGGCCTGAATCGGCTGTGGTGAGGTTGTTGGCGTGATTCTTGGATCGAATGTAAACATCATTCGCATGTCTTCGTGCTCGACATTGTGACAGTGAAATACGAATGGACCCTTGAATGTGCGGAAACGCATCAGCAGTTGTACCTCGCTGTTGCCGTCCAGAATGTGCAGATCGCTTTTGAAACGGTCGTGCAGGGCCGGCTGACGCCCGTTGTAGCTGATGATCTGGTGCGATTCGAGATGAATGTGGATGGGGTGCCACCAGCCACCGCTGCCGTTGCGGCAGATCCAGCGTTCGACGGATCCCAGAGTGGGGGTCGCATTGGCCAGATGCGGGTTGTAGAACTGCTGGTTGATCTGCCATGCCCCGTTGCGGCGGTGGAATTCAAACACTCGAGTGACCTTTGCTTCACTGGGCGATATTGGATGGTGCGGACGCAGTGCAGTACCGACTGCCACAGTGGCACTGTCCGGCTGACGCTCGCCCTCCACAATGAACTTCAGGAACGGGACAGGGACGTCAAGATGCACGGGATTATCGATTGAACCCTGTGGCTTGCGGCCGTCTGTCTGTGCAAGAATGTTCTGCAGAAAGACCTCGTTCGGGGCGTCCGTGAAGTCCACCACGACATCCGCCCGCTGCCCGGAACTGAGCAGCATCGTGGACTGTTCGATGGCCTGCGGATAGAGCCACGAGTCTTTTCCGAGACGTGTGAAGGGTTGGTCTGTGCTGAGTTTCACTTCGAGGAAGCGAGCATTACAGCCATTGAGGATGCGGAAGCGGTACTTGCGTCGCTGGACCTTCAGAAATGGCTGAGCATTACCATTCACCACCCAGATGTTGCCCAGCGTTCCGTTGTGGTCGAAGTGATCGAAAAACAGTGTTCCGTCAGGGTTCAGTCGGCGATCCTGAAGGCAGAGCGGGATGTCGTAAGCTGCTGCTGGCAGAACATTTCTGGCGATCAGGTCATCTTCCAGAGCGTCAGTGGTCGGGGCGAATCCACACAGGCCCTTCCAGACGCTGCCCGCCGTGATGTCCATGGCGTGGTCATGGTACCAGGTCGTTGATGGACTTTCGCTGAAGTCTGGTTCACCGTTGAGGAAGGGGACCGTGTTGGGGTAAAAATAGTCGCGTGCTCGACCAGGCAGGACGTAGAAGGCCGGATGTCCGTCCGAATGTGCCGGGGTATGGCCACCGTGCAGGTGCAGTGATGTCTCGATTGGAATCTGGTTGATGACGCGAACCACGGCTGGTTCACCAGTGTGAAAACGCATGGTTGGGCCGGGGTAAGTGCCATTGTATCCGTAGATCGGCGTTTTCACGCCAGGGATGATCTCGTGGACAGATGACTGCAGCCGCAATTCATAGAATTTCGTGGGCCGATTTTCAAAGAAATTCAGGTCCGGACGCTCGGCGATGCGACGATCGAAATACTCCGGGGCAATCCCATGGAATACGGCACCCGGTTCCCACGGGGGAGTACCCACAGCGACAGGCTGGAGTTCGGGGGGGCGAGTCAGTGGTACGGTAAACGGAGTAAAGGGAAACGGCACCGCGTCCGGGGGCTGAGTGGGCCTGAAGGGGGGCCGCGGTGCAGGCACTGGCCGCGGGACTGTCGCGCCAACACGCGGGACCGCGGGCTTGGGCGCTGAAGGCGCCGTGCGGGTGGGTTTGGGCACAGAAGGCGTGCGTGGAGGTGCCTGCTGAACGCCCGAGGCTACTCCGGCTGCCGTTGTGGCCAGTAACCCGAGCGACTGCAGGGACCGGCGGCGAGTTTTGCGGAGGGAACGGTTTTCGGCCATCTGGATGCCTGCTCTTGTGAGTGCCGTGAGGGGGTTGAG